>JAGHYV010000171.1 GCA_017743475.1 Roseiflexus sp.
CCGTCGAGCGTGCGGCAGATGCGCTCGCAGTGGGCGCGAATCACGCCTTTCAGCGACGGTCCCGGCAGATAGATGGCGCCAGCCGCGCGCTGTGATCCGCTGCCGTCAGACACCGCATACTTCGTGCGCACGAACTGCATATCGGGCAGGGTTGGATCGCCGCTGCCGGTCTCGCCCGCCTTGATTAGAATCGGACCATCAGGGCGGATCGTCAGGCGCAGCGTCCCCTGAAGAAACGTCGCTTTATGCATCGATCATCTCCTTTGCCGCTTCGGGTCGCTCCAGCACGGTACGGAATGCTGCGATCCACTCCTGTTCCTGCTGTGCGCTGACCGGTTCGCCGCCGCCGTTGAGCCACGCCAGCACATCATCGACGCCTGCGACGCCCTCACGCACGGTGATGAAGCGAATCTCCGGCTGCTCCCGGCCGCCGCGCCCGACAAGTTGCACATACCCCAGTCCACGCGAGCGGAATCCGCCGATCTGCGCGTCGCCGCGCAGCCAGGGTTTGAGTGCCGCCAGCAGCATGCCCAGTTGCCAGGCTGCCGCATTTTCCACAACCAGGTCGAAATGGAATCGAACGCCAGCCGGAACGACTTCGTAGTCGTACAGCAATCCCTGTTCAACCGTTTCGGTATCGCGGTTGATGCCGACACCGTTGCGCATCTCGAACTGCCCGAACCAGAGCGTGCGATCAACGCGGGCATCCTTGAAAAAGACCCGTCCGGCAGTCCAGGGCGCGCCGAAGGTCAGGTCGATCAGCGTGGACGCGCGCCAGATTTCCTTGCTGAGCGCCATGTCGTCGGAAGACTGCTGCTCTTTCAGTTGACTGATCTTTTGGCGCATGTGCGTTTCGAGTTGATCGAGATCGAACGCCTGATCGGGATGAATGGCGCGCACCACGGCTTCGACCTGGGCGCGCAACGCACCCTTGAGCGAAGCGCCGGGAATAAAAGGGGCGCCGAGCGCATCACGCAGCACCGGCAGGTCGGCGGCGATGATCTCCGTCGCACGTCCTGCACCGATCCGTAGCGCCGTCAGCGCCAGCAGGTCGCCGCGCACCGTCAGGCGGTTGTGCACCGCCGCGAATGAATAGATCGGTTCACGCGACACTGACAACCTCCTTGAGATCATCGAAGCCGTTCGCCTTTTTGGCGTACACGAAGGCGCGATTGATATACCCCAGGTAGAGTTGCATCAGGCGCACCTGAATGCGCGGCTTGAGCGCATCGGCATCGGTGATCCCGATCTGCTTCAGATGGGCGACAACCGACCCGGTCTCCTGTTTTCCCAGTTCTCCCAGATCGCGGATCACGTGATGACCGAAGTCCTTCCAGATATTCTTGTCGTCGCGCCCGATCTGGTAGCGGATAAACCCGGCAGTCACCTCGACCGAGCCAGACTCCATGGCGGCGTCGAGCAGGTTGCGCAACTGACTTTCCTCCATTTTGTCGCGCTTATCGCGTAACTTCATCACGGCTGTATTTGCGCGACGCACCAGACGGTCGAGTTGCGCGCCGATTGCCTGTTCCAGCGCCAGTTCGCGGCGCAATTCTTCACTGCTCTGTTGATCCATGCTTCCCCTCCCAATCGATCAGATGAAAATCATCACAGATGCGGATCTGTCCAAATCCTTCTGCGCGACGCTCGCCGATGCCATCACGCTCCAGGCGTTCCAGCGCAGCATAGTGATCGTCGGTCAGCGCATGCGTCGTTTCAAAGACGTAGAGACTGCCGTACCGCACCGCGACATGGGTTGTCTTTGGGCGCTGCCAGAGCGCCTGCCATCCCCCGACAATCCGTGTCGTCGTGAAGGAACGCAGGAGTGTTGTCTCGATACCGGTCATGTCACGGAGCATATCTGCGCTCAGTTCATGGGTCGGGAGCCACCCATCGCGCAGCAGGATGGCGTCGGAGATCAGGTTGACGGTCAACACCTGACGGTCGCTGAGTTCCCAGGATGAGCCGCCGAGTCGCCGGTAGCGCGCAATCTGTCGTTTGAACCGTTCGGTCAGCGCCTCCACCCGTTCGCGCACCTTCCGGTCTTGAACAGGCGGCGCAAGATCAAGTGTGACGCCGCCAATACCCGTGGTCTGGCGCGCACCGAGAC
Organism: Roseiflexus sp.; assembly: GCA_017743475.1. GTDB lineage: Bacteria > Chloroflexota > Chloroflexia > Chloroflexales > Roseiflexaceae > Roseiflexus. The sequence continues at coordinate 2,111 of JAGHYV010000171.1, forward strand.
GACGGACCCGCTCCCTGAGCAGCGCCTTGACCCTCTCCCATGTTTCGGGATCGCCGGAGTCAACCAGCGCCAGACTCCCGATGAAACGGGTCGGCGTCGTCGTATTGAGGATGGTCTCATTGATGGCGAAGAAGGAGTACAACAGGCTATCCTCCGCCGTGCCGCGTCGTCGGTTGATGGCGACGCGGGTATGGATGCGCTGCGTGACAGTGCGTTTCTCCAGTTTGCCGTCCCTGATCGTATAGAACTGCTGACCAGCCGATTCCCATGGTCGTCCATCGGCATCAACAGGGGCGTACAGCAATGCTGGCGGACGTTGCCGTTCCCAGCATACCCGCTGCACCAGCGAGTCGCGCATATGCTGATCGTCGCCTTTGGGATGGAAGGCAGTTGCGGGCAACGGGCGCACCCAGGCATCCCCCTCACGCATCGGGTAGGCGTTGCGGCACCGCAACCGACGCAGAAGACCTGGATCGAACTGACCGGTATGCGCCAGTGTCTGCCCGATGGCGCCGAAGAGCACGGCGCCCGGCACGAACGGCAGGCTTTTACGAAACTGGGTTCCCGGTTTGCTTTCGGGGAAAGCAAGCGGTTCGCGCGCCTCGATGATCAGCATCGTTTCGCTCATTGTCCTTCTCCCCTCTTCACCAGGCTGCGCAGCGCTGCTTCCAGGTCATCGTCGTGCTGCGGCTGACCGTTCACGATCACCTGCATGCGCGTTGTCGCCCAGCCGAGTCCGCGCGACTTTGCGCCGCCCCAGCGATCAACGGCGCGTAGCGCAGCCCAGAGCAGCGCCAGATGCTCAATGTCGGGCAGGGCGCCGACAATTGCCGGTCGGGCGGCGAAGATCATCCCCTCCAGCGCCGTTTCCTGGAACAACAACCGCTCATCATCCGCCGTGCCGCGTCGCCGATTGATCGCCACGCTGGGACGGATATGGCTCAGGCGCTGCTCCGGTCCGATCTGCGACGGTTCGCCAATGACTCCGACCAGGCTGGTGAAGTGGAGTGGTGCGCGATACTGCGGTGAACCAAAGATGCGTCGGATAACGGTATCGGTATTGTCATCAAAGCTGCGTGGCACACGGAGACCGAGTGATCGGGCGATTGCCTCTGCTGCGTGGCGGGTGCGACCCTTAACCTGCGAACCCGGAATGATCGGAAGATTGCGGCTATCGCGCGCGATGACTTTATCGGCGAGCGTGCCGGCGCTCCCGCCGGCGCCAACGCTCACCGGTGTTTCGCTGAGAACTTCGAGAGACACCTCGACATCGATCATGAGCATTCCTCCAGCGTCGCGGGGACCATATCGTACATTTCGGCGAGATCAGACCAGATCGTTTCATAAGCATTTTTGCTTGTCGGCAACCACGGCGGCGCTGTCGAACGTTGCAACGGATCTGTTGATCGCCATGCATTCTCAATGTGCTTCATCAGCATCGTGCACACCTGTTCGTTCTGACGCACACGGGTATACAGATATTCCATCGTGCTGGCGATCACGCCGGGGGTTGTCTCCATCATACGGCTCAGGCGGTAGAGTTGGGATCGCGGGAAGTTGCCGCGTTTGAGCGCCCGTGTCGTTTCCAGCAAACCGGCAAACTCGTGCCAGGTGTAGGGGCGTGCGGTGAGACGGCGCGGACCTCTCAGAGCCGGAAAGTCGTCATTGAATGCCGCTGCGCGGAACGCTTCGATAGAGTCGGTGACCATCGTGATTGACTTCAGCACCATGAAATCAATAGCGCCGCCGTAGTAGTGCTGTCCGGCATAGCGTCGCGCCAGTTTCTTGGCTCGCTTGAGCAACTCTTCCACCAGATCGCGCAGAAAGAAGATCGGCGCCGACTCTTGCGCAATAACGATGCCAGCCGACAATCCAATCGAAGGGGTATATGGCTCGATTGTGAACAGGGTCTCGCCAGCATACCGGGTATGGATCGCGTTGGACGCGCATGCGCCAGGTGGCGCCGGGATGCGCTGCGCCAGCGATTGCTCGAACGTGTGCGCAATCCGTTGCGCAACATCAAACGCGCGATCACCGGGGACGATGAGCAGCAGATCGTCGCCGCCGATGGTCAGGATCTC
>JAGHYV010000056.1 GCA_017743475.1 Roseiflexus sp.
CGGGGAAGCGATCGGCAGAGCGGTGTTTGAGCTTTTGCCGGCAATCCTCGCCATCATTACCGGGGGGATGGGCGCTGCGGGCTATGCGGCGAAGGCGGGGAGCGCGGGCAAAACGGCGGACGCGCTTGCGGACGCCGGGCGGACAGCAGACGCACTGGCGGACGCCGGGCGGACGGCGGACGCGCTGGCGGACGCCGGGCGGGCGGCAGACACGCAGGCGGACGCCGGGCGGGCGGCGGACACGCTGGCAGACGTCGGGCGGACGCTGAACCGCGTTGACGACATCGGGCGGATCGCACAGATCAAAGGATTCGCAACTCCCCAGAAGTTGTCTGAGCATTTCAAGAAACATGGGGCTGAATTCGGCTTCACAAGTGAGAGTGAATATCTTGCAGCAGCTCAAGAGTTCGCTTCTAGTCAGCCAGGAAGTGATGTTCTCGTAAAGATTCGTGCCAACGGTAACAGAGTCATTTACAATGTGTCCACAAACGAGTTTGCAGTCGTTATACCGACGATGAACCTATTTCAAGCCCGATCCTGCAAAGCATAGCTATCTGGACCAATCTGGACCACTTTGACGCTCAGTAAAGAGAGTGACCATGCAGAGGTATACATGCCCGGTGTGTGGGTTTTCGGAGCTGGATCAACCCCCTTGGGATCCACATACAGGGCGTCCAGTTTTGATATTTGCCCGTGCTGCAGATGTGAATTTGGATATGATGATGCAACGATTCAGGCGAAGGAAAAGTACCGAATGGATCAGGCAGGGCGCTGTATGGTTCGAACCGAAGTTGAAACCAGCTGAATGGGACCTAAGGAAGCAATTACGCCGAATTGGGGTAGATCTCGATAGCGGCACGAAGCAGTAGCCTACAGCGCTACTATCATGAGGGCCCCCATGCCTTGTCCTGCAGTGCAGCGGCTACGCCAGCGACCACAGGCTTTTCTGGCTGCTCATCGATCACCCTTCGACATGCTCAGGGCAGGCTTGGGCTCCACAGCTATCACAGCGGACAGCAACGAGAGTCGCGTGGCCAGGCTGCGCCACAAAGCGTGGAGCGATTCCCACTGCACCTTAGAGCCTATCCGAAAAACTGGTGTACCGCTTTGCTTGTGGCTTGATCGCCTTGCGTTCCGCCATGTTATTCGGATAGGCTCTTATTCAAACACCATCATGTCACCTGGATGCGGTCGAACAACCTCCAGGCGACCCGCAGATGGAGCGATACCCGTCTTTCTGCTACCAAGCGGCGCGGAGAATGGCGAGCGCATCCTCATATTCGACTGGTCGCGGATTGCTCATGATCGCGCCATCCATTAATGTGCCTTCCGCGAGGGCAGGCAACGCATCCTCCGGCACACCGACATCACGCAGGCGCGTAGGCAAGCCGCAATCAGCAGCAAGCTTGGCGACAGCAGCGATCCCGTCTGCAATCACATCCTCTTCGGAGCGCCCACCGGCATTGACGCCCATTGCCCGCGCGATCCGGACCATGCGGTTGCGAACGACCGGAGCGTTGAACCGCATGCCGTGCGGCAGCAGGATTGAATTGGCGGTGCCGTGATGCACGTGATAGGCAGCGCCAACAGTATGCGACGCAGCGTGGATAATACCAGTGTTGACGCCAATACCTGTCGTAGAGAATGCAATACCAGCGATTGCCGCTGCAATCAGCATGTTTCCGCGCGCCTCCATATCTTCGCCGTTGTGCGTGGCAGCACGCAAATTGTTAGAAATTATATCAATAGCCTGGATCGCCAGACTATCAGTGATCGGGTTGGCGCCAACACCAACGAACGTCTCAATCGCATGGCTGAGGGCGTCCATGCCAGTAGCTGCCGTCAGGCGCGGCGGCAGAGTGCGCGTCATCTCCGGATCAAGGATTGCCAGTTCCGGTCCCAGGTACGGGCTGAGAAAGAAGAGTTTCTGTTCCGCCTGCTCATCGCGAATAACGGCGACCGGCGTTACCTCACTACCGGTGCCAGCAGTTGTTGGAATGGCAATCATTGGGAAGAGTGGGCGTGTAAGCAGGTTTGCGCCCTGATAATCGTACAGCGTTCCACCTTCGGTCAAGAGGATGCGCATCGCTTTGGCAGTATCAATGGTGGAACCACCACCTACCGCGATCAACACATCGGCGCCAGCATCACGAGCAACTGCCGCTCCCTGCTCGACCGTCGCCACTGATGAGTCGGGAGGGACATCGGTGAACGCGCCGACGACTGTGATCGAGCCTTCCAACCCTTCGCGCACCTGGTCGAGCAGTCCAGCCTGCACAACGCCGGGATCGGCGACGAGCAGCACACGCTGGACGCCGAGCTGAACAACCTCATTGGCAAAATCGCGCGCCAGACCAATCTTGTACATCAATCGGGTGCGCATATGGTACTCGAAAAAGTCGATCATAATCACTCCTCCTGAAGCCCTTCGCGAACACGACGAAGCAAGGCGCGGTACTCAACCGCATGCTCTGCCAGGACATTATCGCCGCGGGCGCGAGCACCAGCGGCAAGTTCGAGCAGTGCGGTTTGCGCCACATCCGTCAGTAGTACAGGGTGCTCATCGACCACCGCTGCCAGAGCGTCGGCTTCACCGCCAGCGCTCAGCAGGGCATGGATCGCCTGGTGCAACCCTTCCTGACCAGTCATTTCGGTGCGCAGACGTGTCAGCGTGTCACGCCGAAGTTCAATCGCCTGCGCCAGATGTTCGTTTCCTTCGTCTAATGCGCTCTCGACGCGTTCTGCCAGTTCATCATCGACCCATGGCTCAAGCAGCGCCGGGTAGGTCGAGACGGTCTCACGCAAGGCGCGCGGGCTATCAGCGCGCAAAAACGCTTCATACACCTGCTCTGCCAGGCGGCGTTCACCCGTCGTCGATCTGGATGGATGGGGAGGAGAGGCGTCATACGCATCATTCTGGCGCTCAGCAGGCATCGCGCCAGCGCGGAAATCGTGCAACAGCGCACGAACCTCCGTTAGCGCGCGGGCAATATCACGATCCCCCTGCGTATGCGCCGCAGCAATAAGATGTTCGATGAGTGCATCCGCATCAGGTGTTCGTATCTCTGGATGGCGCTCAATGATTGCAACTGCTTCCGCGGGAGTATCGGCAGCGAGCAACGCTTCAATTGTGCCAATCATCGAATCGGTTGTCAGGGACGTCGGTCGGATGTCATCGACTGGCGGGAGAAACGATGGTTCTGTCGTGCGTTCCACCGCTTCCGACGCTCGCGGAGCGAACCGTCGTCCACGGCGCAGCATTGCGCGACGCACACCACTGGCTTCGACTTCTACCTGCACATCGCTGAGATACGGCAGGCGCCGATCCTCGGGAAGACTGCCAATCAGCACATACAACAGTTCCTGTGCCCGTTCACGCCACACATGCTCCGGCGCATCGGCTGGCGCCGCAAAATAGACGCGCCGACCCACCGGATCGTGCACCAGGAGCGGACCGCCAGCGTCCGCCTGGTGACCGCACTGCGGGCATGTGACCACATTCAGCGCGCCCGACAGCAGCATCTCCGCCAGATCGGGGCGTTCTCCGGCATCGATAATCGTCCATATTTCTGCCGCGAAAGGCGCGCGGCAGACGGGGCAGATCAGCGAAGCAAATTCGGCGTAAGAGATCGACATACCAGTGAACAGGCGACAGAAGCCAGGCGTTGGAAAACCATGACCACAGAACCGGTCGCCCGAACCTCTGTCGCCTCCGCTGTCTCAACCATTGACGGTTATGCGCTAGCAGACGGCGTACCTGCAGTTTCCATCGCCGGTGCGCCAGCCATTTTAGCTTTCTCCTCCTCGACCAGCACGCGGCGCAGCACCTTACCGACCATCGTCTTGGGTAGTTCAGCGCGGAACTCTATCTCGCGCGGCACCTTATACGGCGCGAGGTGCTGCTTGCAGTACTCGCGGATCTCGTCGGCGGTCGCCGTCTCACCCGGCTTCAACACAATGAACGCCTTGATCGTATCGTCGCCGCGAGCTGGATTGGGAATACCGACGACCACTGCTTCGAGCACTTTGGGATGCGTGAAGAGCACTTCCTCGACATCGCGCGGCAGCACTTTGTATCCCGACGCGATCATCATATCCTTCTTGCGATCCACGACATAGAAGTACCCTTCCTCATCGACCTTGCAGATATCGCCGGTGCGCAGCCAGCCATCGGGCGTAAACGCGGCTGCCGTTTCTTCGGGGCGATTCCAGTACCCCTTCATTACCATCGGACCCTTAACGACCAGTTCGCCCTCTTTGTCGGATCCGAACGGAATATCTTCACCTGTTTCCAGATCGATGATCTTGGCATCAACGTCCGGCAGCGGGATGCCGATCGACCCCTTCTTGCGCTTGCCGAACACCGGATTGCAGTGCGAGACTGGTGAAAGTTCGGTCATACCGAAGCCCTCCACCAGGCGTCCGCCGGTGATCTGACCAAATTTCTCCTGAATTTCAATCGGCAATGGCGCGGAACCGCTGATACAGGCTTTGATCGACTTCAGGTTGTACTCATTGATGCGCGGATGGTTGACAATGCGGATATACATCGCCGGCACGCCAGGGAAGAGAGTTGAGCGCTCGCGCTGCATTACATCCATCACGTGATCGAGTTCACGTGGATTGGGCACAATCGTCAACTCACCGCCCAGATACAGACCATAGATCATCGCCACCGTCATGCCGTACACATGGAAGAACGGAATGGCGCACATCATCTTCTCGGCGCCGTAATCCGTCTTCGTCAGCCATGAAGCTACCTGCACCGTATTCGCCACCAGATTGCGATGGGTAAGCATTGCTGCTTTGGGCAGACCAGTAGTGCCACCAGTGTACTGAAGCAAGGCAATATCTTCCGGGAGCACCTCGACGGTGGGCGGGTTGGGTCCGTAGCGTTCGAGCAGATGCTGGAACAGATACACGCTCGAATCGCGCGAGACATCGACCCAATCTGGTTGCTTGCTCTGTTTGGCGCGCACCAGGAAGCGTGATAGCGGACCGAGCGTATCGTAGATATGGGCGACAATGACGCGCTTAATCGGCGTTTCGCTGCGGATCTCCCGCAGGCGGGGGTAGAACAGGTTCAGCAGCACGATCGTTTCTGAGCCGCTATCGACGAGTTGATGCTTCAGTTCGCGGGCGGTGTACGTTGGGTTGTTGTTGACAATGATGGCACCGATGCGCATTGCTGCGAAGAACGAAATAACGTAATGCGGCGAGTTGGGCAACATCAGCGCAACGCGGTCGCCTTTCCGCACCCCCAGTTGATAGAGTGCATTGGCGAAGCGGTCGACCATCTCGCTAAGCTTCTGGTACGTCATCTTCCCGCCGACAGTGTACAGACCGCGTGCCAGGTAGCTCAGCACAAAATTTGTGGCGATGTTGTGCGGATACTTTCTTGTACTCTCTGCCAGGAAGTAGTTCAGGGTGACGTTGGGAATTTCGACAGAACGCGGCACATTCGGCTCATAGCTTGCAAACCAGGGTCGATCCATGTTGTTCATGATTCATGCTCCTTTGCATGGCGTCAGGCGGCGCACCAGACCCCACGAAACGACACATCCCTTCAAATATTGTAGCGCCGTCGAGCGAACATCCATCCCACTGCGCTGTTAACCAGCGCACCAGACCTCATAAAATGACACTTCCCTTCACTTGCCTTAGCGCCGTCGAGCGAACGTCCGTCCTACGGTGCTGCCAGGTGCGGTTGCCTGGCAGCAGTAATGCTTCCCTGATGAAAATCCGCGACGTCAGACGTCGTCGCGCAGCCAACCGCGCTCACGCGCGATGAACTTGATCGTGGCATCGTCGGGCGGGTAGAGACCGGCAGCCTGATAGGCGTATGCCAGCAATGCTGCACCGCCGATCATGCCGATGCCCAGTCCGATAAGAAACGCTAGTGCGCCCACAACGTTGCGCATGGTCGAAACTCCTCTCGCGTCCAATTCTTACCCTGTACGTCTGAAAACAGGTGCAACGGTATGATACCGCACAGCGCGCCATTGCGTCAACTCTTTTTCGGACGCGGCGCGTCATTGTGTATCGATGGCGTGCCACTATGCTATAATGGATATGTACTCGATCCCGACTCACTGGAGAGTCGACGACGCACAGAACAGACGCTAGCGCCGCCATTACCGATTCTCCCGATCCAACCGGCGCATCTTCTCCACGAGGACGGGTTATCGCCCCCATAGGCGGTGAAAGTGGAGGTGCGTCATGCTTGCCAGAGCCTACGTATTGATCGAAGTCGAAGCCGGTCAGGTCAGTTCGGTACTTGCTACCTTGCGATCGATCAAAGGCATTACGCTCGCCGATCCAGTTACCGGTCCATATGATGTGATTGTAACGATCGAAGTACCGGACCAGCGCGATATCGGGCGCCTGGTGATGAATGAACTGCACGGCATTCCGGGGATCAAGCGCACTGTGACATGTCTGGCGATCTGACGCACAGGTCGCATATGGTCCAGTTTGCCGAAGGGTGCCGGGAGAAGCGGTCTTCCCATTTAGGGAAAGCGGACGTCTGCACCTGTTTGAGGCGTGGTTCGAGAAGGTGGTACTGTGCCCCAGCTCAATGGAAAACCTGAGTTTGCTGTCATTGGTCTTGGACGGTTTGGCAGCAGCCTGGCGCTTACGCTGGCAGAACGCGGGTTCAGCGTGCTTGGCATTGATCGCGACCGTTCCATCGTGCAGGCGCTCGCCGACCGGTTGACGCAGACCGTTGCGCTGGATTCGACCGATGAGCAGGCGCTGCGTGCAGTTGATATCCCTTCGTTCGATACAGTCGTCGTCGCTATCGGATCGAATTTTGAGGCGAACCTGCTGACGACGGTCGCGGTCAAGTCGCTGGGTGTCCCACACGTCATCTGCAAGGCGACGACGGATCGCCAGCGGACGATTCTGTTGCGGGTTGGCGCTGACCGGGTGATCCTGCCGGAACATGAAGCAGGATGTCGCCTGGCGCAGGAACTCGCCGCTCCAGGCATGGTCGATCAGATTGCGCTGGGTGTCGAGCATAGCATTACCGAATTGCGCGTACCGTCATCGTTTGTCGGGCATACATTGCGGGAGTGCGATTTACGCCGCCGCTATGGGGTGACGGTGCTGGCAGTCAAGCGCGGCGAACATCTGACCGTCTTCCCTGCGCCGGATTTTACCTTTGCATCGGGCGATCTGCTGGCGGTCATTGGTGAGAACAGCAGTATCACACGTCTCGCTGAACTGAAATGAGGCTTGCGCCACGTCCATCAGTGCGCTCATCCGCCCGACCGCGTCCTATGTCGGCTGCTCTACGGCTGGTCGTCGGTCTGGCTGTGCTGGTGGCTGCTGGCACGTCGATCCTCATGCTGCCGTGGATGGGCACGGAACGCCCACTTACCTGGAACGAAGCTCTGTTTACTGCAGTCTCGGCGCTGAGCGTCACCGGTCTTTCGATCATTACTCCTGTCCATGATCTCAGTCTTGCCGGTCAGATTGTGCTGCTGCTGCTGATCCAGATCGGCGGCGTCGGCTTTATGGTCGTGGCAGTAATCGTCTTTCAGTTGCTGGGACGACGCATTACCCTGACTGATCGCCTGGCGCTGACTGACTCGATGGGTCTGCTGGTTCCGGGTGCTATCGTGCAACTGGTACGACGTGTCTTGTTGACAGTACTGCTGCTCGAAGCGATTGGTGCAGTCCTGCTCTGGATCCACTGGCGCGATATGCTGGGACCAGAACGCGCTCTTCTGTATGCTATCTTTCACGCCGTTTCAGCATTTTGCAACGCCGGTTTCGACCTGTTTACCGGTTTGCCGGACTACCCTTACGGTATTCCGAACGATAGCATTACGCTGGCAATCCTGGGATCGCTGATCTTCCTCGGTGGGTTGGGCATCCCGGTGCTGGCAGAATTGCTCACATTCTGGCGCATACGATTTTCGCTTCATACACGCATTACATTGACGGTTGTCATTATTCTGGTTTCAATCGGTGCGGGAGGATTGTTTCTGACAGAACGGCAATCTGGTCATCTCCTGGAACTCGAGCCACTCGATCGTCAGATTGCACTCGCACTGTTTCAGTCGATTTCAACACGAACTGCTGGCTTCAGCGCACTCCAACCGCTTGATGAACTGTCACCTGCCGGTCGATTGCTGACCATTGTCCTGATGTTTATCGGTTGTGCGCCAGCATCGATGGGCGGCGGCATCACCACCGGCACCTTCGCCGTCTTAATGCTGGCAGTCGGCGCCTATGCGCGCGGTCTGGCGTCACCGCAGATCGGCGGGCGCACCCTGGCGCCGCAAACGGTGCGCAAAGCCGCCGCTATTCTGACCGTTTCGCTGCTGGTGGTGCTGACGGCGACCTGGTTGATCCTGGCGACGCACGAAGCAACGCTCGATGATGCCCTGTTCGAGGTCGTGTCGGCGTTCGCTACCTGTGGTCTGTCGTTGACATTGACCAGCGAGTTAAACCTGTTCGGTCAACTGGTGATTTGTGTGATGATGTTCTGGGGACGCCTGGGTGCGTTGACGCTCGTGGTGGCGCTGGCAAACCAGCGTCCGCAACTGGTGGCGTACCCCGAAGAACAGGTGTTGATCGGATGAAGGTTGATCCACTGCTACGTAGAGAAGACGAAGGCGTTGAGCAGCAGGGTCAGTCCGATCAACAGCAGCGAGGTGATAACCACTGCAATGGCCTGTGCAACACTCAGCGGCAGCGACTGGAGCGATGGTTGAGCGGCAATGCGCGTATTCTCCGTTGATTGAAGCATACGTTCCCCTCCTGTCTTACTTTTTTACATGGTATAGCAATTATCTGCGATAGCGAAAGAGAACGGCATCCCGCTCAATATGGGAAAAAATACCCGTTGTACGTAAGTATTCACGTTTTTCCGAGAGCAAGGGCATCTTGTCCTCGTAGAAGCAGCAAGGGTGCCCTACTCTCACTCCCAGGTGCGTTCGTTCCTCCGAGGCGCGAACATTTACACCCATCCCCTCACAGATTATCCCCAAGCGGACCAGTACCACGGCGTGGCTGTGATGGCTGAGCGCCAATGCCGCTCAGCGTATGCCGTCGCGTATCGTAGTGCCCTTTGAGCTCATCGACCATCGTGCCCTTCCACAGCGGTGCGCCGATCATATAGGCAGCACGCCCGATCATGTGCGCGGCGACCGGCGCGGTCAGCAGCAGGAACAGGAGACCGGCAAGCGCGCGCACCGTCACTGCAATATTGGCTGCCGACACCGCCACCGACAGCAGCACACATCCGGCGCCCAGCGATGATGCCTTCGATGCTGCCGACATGCGCAGGAAAATATCCGGCATTCGCACAACGCCGATACCTGCGACCATAAGAAGCAGCACCCCGATGAGCATCAAGATAATGCTAATGATCTCTTGAATGATGGCAATCACAGGCGTCGCTCCGCATAATATGCAAAGGCTATCGTTCCGATGAAGCCGATCAACCCCACGACCAGCGCTGCGTCGAGGAATGCTGGCTGGGCGTTGATCAGTGCGTAAGTGGCAAAAATGGCGATCGCAGTTGTCCCCATCACATCAAGCGCTACCACGCGATCCGGTAGGGTCGGACCGCGTACCAGGCGAATGACTGGCAGCGCAACTGCGATGCTCAGCAGTGGTAAGGCAACCCAGAGTGCAATCGTCTGTAACATCAGTTAAACACCTCATACACCAATCGCTCGAAACCGTCTTTTATCTCACGCCGGAACTGTTCCGGGTCGCCGACGTCGATAGTGTGAACGTACAGGCAACTTCGGTCATCAGCGACATCAAGGCTCAACGTGCCCGGCGTCAGGGTAATCAGATTGGCAAGCATCGTGATCTCCGCATCGGTGCGAATGTCGAGTGGAATGGCAACAATGCCGGGGCGGATCTGCTCTTTTGGCGTGAACAGCACTGTTCTGGCTACATTGAGATTCGCCAAAATAATCTGCCATGCCACATACGCGACAAAGTAGATCACCTGCGGTACTTTGGTAAAGTAACGTTCGCCCCGCAATTGTCGCCGGAGTGACCAGAGAATGGCGTAGCCAAGCACAAAGCCAAATGCCAGGTCGCCTGGACTGAACTGTCCCGTCAGCGCGCTCCAGGCAATGGCCAGCAAAATGTTCAGCAAGAACATGCCAGTCGCTTTCTACCGTAGCGCGAGCGATGCACTTTGCACTGCCGCGATATACGCTGAGGGATCGGCTAGCTGATTGGCAGCGTCCACCATCAGATCGTAGAACGGTTGGGTCACAAGGCCAACGGCAATTGTTATCAGCGTCAGCCCGACAACCGGTGCGACCATAAATCCCAGGTTGCGCGTATTGGGTTGAGCTGGTGTCGGTGCCTTTTTCCAGAACGCTTCAGCCCAGATTTTCGCCATTGAAAAGGCCGTGAGCAATCCTACCAGAAGTGCTGTCGCGGCAATAACATAGTGTTCAGCCTGCAAGCCAGCCTGCACCAGCATCAACTTCGCCCAGAAACCAAAGAGCGGCGGGAACCCTGCTAGTGAGAATGCCGAGATCAGGAACAGAATCGCGAGCCAGGGATGCGTTTTGTACACATCGCCGAGGTCTTTCAATTCATACGAACCGCGCAGACGGTGCACAATGCCACTCACCAGGAACAGGTTCATCTTCACGACTGTGTGGTGCATAATGTAGAAGATTGCGCCAGCCAGCGCCAGTTGCGTGAACAAACCCAACCCCATGATCATGTAGCCGATCTGACTAATGCTATGGAATGCGAGCACCCGACGGAACTCATTCTGCGCTACCGCGCCCAACACCCCGGTCACCATGGTCAATCCTGCCAGGATCAGGATCAGCCCGTGGGTAAGGGTAATGTTCTGAACGAAGAGCAACGAAAACACGCGTATCAGCGAATAGACTCCAACCTTGGTAAGCAGCCCGGCAAAGATCGCCGAGACGGCAATCGGCGGCGTGTGGTATGATGCTGGCAGCCAGGCGAACAGCGGAAAAATCGCGGCTTTGATACCGAACGCGACTAGAAAGAGCATTGCCAGGGTCAGCACGATACCTGGTTGATCAAGCAGCGATAGTTGCTGCGCCAGGTCGGCCATGTTCAGGGTACCGACGGCGCCGTACAGAATGCCCACCGCGCTCAGAAAGAGCGCCGAGGAGAGTAGATTCAACGTAACATATTTGATCGACCCCTCGAGTTGCGCTCGTTCACCCCCCAGCGCCATCAAGACGAACGACGATATTAGCAGTACCTCGAACCAGACGTACAGGTTGAAGATGTCGCCGGTGAGGAAAGCGCCACAGATTCCCATGAACATCGTGTGCAGCAACGGATAGTAGCCAAACCGTTCGCGCGCCTGGTCCATGCTTCCCAGTGAATATACTGCGCCGACAACCGCTGTCAACCCGGCGATAACGACCATAATAGCGCTAAAGAGATCGGCGACGAACGATATCCCGAATGGTGCGGGCCAGTTGCCCAACTGCGTTGCATGAACACCATTGTGTGCCACACTATTCAACAGCACCAGGCTTGCGATTAGCAGCAGGACAGCGCCGACGACATTCAGGAAGCGATGAATGTCACGCCGCGACCAGCATAACAACATCACAATGCTGGTAGCAAATGGAATAAGAACCGGTAAGACAATCAGGATATCCATCAGCGTTCCGTTGTTCTCAATTCATCGATATCGTCTGCACCGAAACTCCGGTATGCGCGCCGGAACAGGACGATCGTAAATGCCTGGACGCCAAAGCCGATGACGATGGCGGTTAGAATCAGCGCCTGCGGTAATGGATCGGCATACGGCGCGATCGGTGCAGTTGCGCCCGGCGGTACCAGTGGTGGATTGCCGCGCGTCAGATTCGAGACAATGAAGATCAGCAGATTCGCAGCGTATCCGAGCAGCGCTAGCCCCAAAATGATCTTTACAATGCTGCGGCGCATGATCATATAGAGCCCGGCTGCATACAACGCACCAATGACAATCGCCCAAATGAACTCCATCGTGCTACTCTCCTTCCACCTCGAAGAGGGTAAACATAATCGTTGCCGTGATGCCGATCACGACCAGGTATACCCCCACATCGAACAAGAGCGGTGTGCCGACTTTTCCGATCACCGGCAGCGGCTGTGGGTACCAGAGACCGGTCATCAGCGGCAATCCCTGGAAGAATGCCAGCAACCCGCTTACGAGCGCCACCAGCAATCCAACCGCCACGATTCGCTTTGGATCGAAACGGAGCGCATTCTGTGCCTGAGATACGCCATAGACGGCGGCGTACAGCGTGAACGCGGCACCCACTACCAACCCGCCAACAAATCCACCGCCCGGTTCGTTATGCCCGCGGATGAGCAAAAAGATTGAGAAGATCAGCATCAGCGGGATGAGCAGACGCGTTGCGGTTGCCAGAATAAGCGAATACATCGGTTCACCTACTATGCATCGATCACTTCGGTGCGCTCGCGTGGCACGCCTTCCGTTTTTCCATCGAGTGATCCGTCAGTCTCCACTCGTGGCTCCTGCTCTGACGGCACGACCAGTTTGAGCAGGGCATAAATGCCAATCGCAGCCACGCCAAGCACGGTAATTTCACCCAGCGTATCGAAACTGCGGAAATCGACCAAAATAACGTTGACCACGTTTCGTCCATTCGCCAGTGATTGACTGTTCTCCGCCATGAAGCTACTCAGGCGCGACTCAGTCGGTTCTGCCAATGCAATGAGCGTAAGGATCGTCATCAGTGCACCACCGGCAATTGCGAGTGCTGCAGATCGCAATCGTGCACTGACGCTCGAAAGATTGCCGAAGCGTGGCAGGCGGTAGACAACCAGAACGAAGAGAATAGCACTTAGCGTCTCGACGGCAAACTGGGTAATAGCCAGATCAGGGCCCCCGAAGAGCAAAAACGTTAGTGCTGTGCCATATCCGACGAATCCCAGCCCGACAACTGCCGCCATGCGTGACGTTGCACGGAGAACAAAAGCCGTTGCCGAAAGGATGATCAATGCCACAGCCAGTTCGTAGACGCGCACGTCGGTCCAGTTCTGTGGCATGGTAATAGTTACCTGACCGACCAGTAGCATCAAGCTGGTCAGGATCAGGGTTGTTATAATGATTAGAGCGATATAGAAGCGCAGATAGCCGTTCTGCAAGATGCGGGTCTGTCGTTCTGCCAGTAGAAGCATGCCGCTAACCGTGCGATGGTACCAGCTTTCCGCTCCTAGCGCCGCGAGCGGCGCAGTTGCAGCGGCGATGCGTGGGAAGATGCTGCGTGCATAGTACAGACCGATGCCAGCGAGCAGGGTGACGCCGCTCAACGCCAGCGCCTGCCCGGCGGCGCCTTCGATGCCAGCCCACAGCACCAGTTCAACCGCTTTCACCTTCCCAAGCACTGATCCGGTTGCGGGTCCGATCAGGAGATTGCCAATCTGTGTCGAGAACAGTCCGGCGCCAAGCCCACCCAGCGCCAGCGCAACCGGACCAAGCCACATGCTCAGCGGCGCTTCGTGCGCATGCTTTGGCGTATGCACTGGTTGACCAGTGAACACGCGCAGTGATACGAAACTGGCGGCAACGACCGTCAGAATGTTCGTCAGAAGCGCAACACCAATCAGAATTGGTTCACTGAGGTTCGCCTTGTACTGCACTTCCTTGGCGATAAAACCAAGCATCGGTGGCAGCCCAGCCATTGAAAGCGCTGCCAGCATGGCAGCGGCAGCAGTAATCGGCATTGCGGTGCGCAACCCACCCAGGTGCGAAATGTCGCGGGTGCCGGTTTCGTGATCGACCGAACCTGTCACCTGGAAGAGTGCACCCTTATAGAGAGCGTGCCCCAGGGTAAAGACCATTGCCGCTTTGATAGCGTCGTCCGTTCCGACGCCGATCAACATCACCAGCGTACCAAGCGCTGAGACGGTCGTATATGCCAGGATGCGCTTCAGGTCGGTCTGCTGCACTGCCAGAAACGAGCCGACGATCATCGTGGCGCTGCCAAAGAAGGTAAGGAGTAGTTGCCATGCTTCCGTACCGCCAAGCACTGGATTCAGGCGTGCCAGCAGGAACACGCCTGCTTTCACCATCGTTGCCGAGTGCAGGTATGAACTGACTGGCGTTGGTGCTTCCATCGCCCCCGGAAGCCAGAAGTGGAAGGGAAACTGCGCCGATTTGGTGAACGCGCCAAACAGCACCAGCGCAAGAATGCTGCTGTACAGCGGATGTGCACGCACCGTATCGCCCCGCTTCAGCATCTCGCTAAGCTCCAGCGTCCCGGTGATCTGCCCCAGAAGCACGATCCCCGCCAGCAGCGCCAGTCCGCCGATACCCGTGACGAGCAGGCTCTGCAATGCCGCCTTGCGCGCCTTTTCATACTCGTGCTTGTACCCGATCAGAAGATATGAACTGATCGTCGTCAATTCCCAAAACACAAACAGCCCGATTAGGTTGTCAGACGTGACGATGCCGAGCATTGCTGCCATAAAGATCAGCAGCAGCGTCAACATTCGTCCCAGCATCGGGTCGTTCGCCAGGTAGCCGCCAGCGTAGATCAATACCAGCGTGCCAATACCGGTGATCAGCAGCGCAAAGAGAAGGCTCAAGCCATCGATGCGAAACGACAGGTTGACCCCCAGACCCGGAACCCACGCATAACTGAAGCGCAATGCCTCGCCACCAGCGACTGTCGGGACGAGACTGATGAAGTAGATCATCAATACAAATGGCAACAATGCCGCAAGCCATCCAGCATGGCGTGGCGCGAGTCGGTGCAACCATGGCGCAGCGATTGCGCCGCCAAATCCTGAAAGAACTGCGGTCAGCATGGGCGTTACTCAGAAACAGCACGGGGTCCGAAGCGTTCCGCCCACTCCGGCCCCCGCAATCTCTCACTTTGGTCAGTATAACACGCTTTGATGATCTATCGACAGGGTACTCTTTCCTGATGCGCTGGTAAACTTTGCCCAACTATAATAGCAGGACGACGTCTCTGCATCGGCGCTATGAGATACTGTCGTGAGAACTGAGAACCGAGAACCAGGAACTAAGAGCTAAGATACCGAGAACTGAGAACTGAGGACTGGCAACCAAGAACCGAGAACTGAGGACTGGGAACTGAGAACCACAAACTGAGAACCGAGAACCGGGAACTGAGAACCGGTAGGAGGCAGGAGAGGATGAAGGACGCTGACAATAACACGAAAGCGGTGCAGCGGCGCGATTGCGCTATCGCAGGACCAGAAGGCGCACCTGTCCTTGTACTGATCCACGGGGCGCGTCTAACGCATGCCATGTGGCAACCGCAGATCGAGGCGCTCAGTGATACGTTTCGCGTGATTGCACCCGATCTTCCTGGGCATGGCGCGCTGGCTGGCGTTCCGTTTTCACTTGATGCAGCAGTGGAGCAGGTCGCTACAGTGGTCGATGCCATCGATGGCGAACATGTAATTGTGTGCGGACTATCGCTGGGCGGATATGTTGCGCTGGCGTTTGGCGCACGTTATCCTTCGCGTACAAAGGCGCTGATTTTGTCGGGATGTGCATTCGCGTTCAACGGTTTCGTTGGTCGCCTGCTACGTGCGCCATATCTGGCAATCTCGCGTTTGCTGACCAGCAATTTTGCACCTCTGCTGGCGCGTGCAGAAGAGCGCACATTTCGCAAACGCTACCCTCCGGCACTGGCTGACGCTGTCGTAGAGCGTGGGTTCTTTTACCGTTTCTATCCTGAGATCTCGGCTGCACTACTCGACTTCGATCCGCTGCCAGCGCTCCGCATGTGCGAATGTCCGGTTTTGTTGCTCAATGGCGCTGCGGATCGCTTCTTCCGGCGTGACGAGCAATTGTATTTGCGTGCGCTGCGCTCGGGTCGGGTACGCCTGATCGAAGGCGCTGCACATCTGGCGAACCTGGATCAACCTGAGGCGTACACGCGTGCGCTACGCGACTTTGCAACCGAAATAGCGACTGTTCAATGATAAATGCTCATAAAGCAATCGATCTGCAATGAGAAAGGAAGTCACAATGATACGCCGGATACTTGTACCGCTCGATGGTTCCGTCACTGCTGAAGCCATTCTGCCATACGCTACGTCGCTGGCGCGCGCTACCGACGCATCGCTGCTTCTGCTGCGTATCGTCACTCCCGGCGAGGTCAGTCAGTCGCTCTTCTGGAAAACCACAATTCCAGCGGAACTGCGCCGTGCTTGGGCAGAAGAAGCGCTGACACGCGCAAACGTCTATCTGGCAAGTATGGCAGAACGACTGTGCGCCTTAGGTCTGCATGTTACTTTTGATGTACAGCCAGCGGAAGATGCCGCTGCTGCGATCGTGGCGCGGGCGGAACAGGAGCCGGAAGTTCGCCTGATTGCAATGACAACCCACGGCCATGGCGGCGCCCTGCGCTGGGCGTTCGGCAGCATTGCGGCAAAGGTGTTGCATGCTACGCCAACGCCGTTGCTCGTCGTGCGCTCGAGCGGGGTGGAGCATCCGGCAGTGACCGAGGTTCCCTACCGTACTATCTGCGTTCCTCTCGATGGTTCGCCGCTCGCCGAACAGGCGCTGGCTACAGTCCGACCGATTGCCGCGCGGATCGGCGCAACCCTGCTGCTGGTCTGCGTTGTCACAGGCGACGGTATTATCGAAGCGCGCGATTATCTGGAGGGTGTGGCGGAGCGTCTGCGCACTGATCGCTTAGATGTGCAGACCTATGTGGTTGAAGGTATTCCAGCGGATCAGATCGTCTACGTCGCGCAAACTGGTCATGCCGATCTGATTGTTATGGCAACCCACGGGCGAACTGGACTGCGCCGGATCTGGCTTGGCAGCGTGGCATCGAAAGTGGTGCACAGATCGGAACTGCCAGTGTTGCTGGTGCGGGCGTATCAGGAAGAAGGCTGATTCCTGTTTGTCAGGAGCAGCGCCAGTATGCTGGAAGTATCTCATAGGTCGACAACAGTGGCGAACAGTGCGCTGTTTTACACGTCTGGCAGTGGAAATGGAGCCACCATGCATGGCAATCGAGACAACCAAGCCCTTGCGCAGTCGTAACCAAGCTGTTTGATCCAACGTCTTGATACGTTCATCGCGGTCAGCAATATGTTTATTGCAATTATTGATGCTTTCTGATGAGAGATGGAATCTCTCCAGACGCTCTCTGATAATACCCTCCTCACCTGACGAGCGTTGTATGCGGACCCTCAGGAGCGTCAGGAACCAACGGTAGGCTGTAGCGCTTCCCCGGAAGCGTAGTAAAATGTTTGGTATTATCCATATCACCCGCGCGCATTGCAAATCGCCTGCGCTGCCCCGTTGCAACGCCGCAGAAGGTTTCCGTCAGACCTTTTGGCATTGTTAGGTATATGCATGACTCGGGGCAGTGCACCGGATGACCATTGAGTTACGATAGTTTTTGCTATCAAAATATGGTATACTGACGGTAGATATAGTCATGCTGGGAAGCGAGGGATCATGGGTCTCTTTTCACATCGCAATGATGCGCTGAGCGAGCAGCGCGTGTTACAGGCGCTGTCAACTGTCCAGGAGCCAGAACTCGGCGGCGATCTGGTATCGCGCAAGATGATCAAAAACCTGGTCATCGACGGCGATGCGGTGCGTTTTGCGGTGGAATTGACCACTCCTGCCTGTCCGCTCAAGGATCAGATCCAGCGCGAGTGTGAAGAAGCGCTTGAAAAGATTGCTGGCATCCCACGCGAACGAGTGAGCATCGAGTTTACGGCGCAGGTGCGACCCCGCGGCGGTATCCCTGAACAGGTTGCCATTCCTGGCGTCAGCCATGTCATTGCGGTCTCTGCTGGCAAGGGTGGCGTGGGGAAATCAACCGTCGCTGTCAACTTGGCAGTGGCGCTCGCGCGTGAGGGCGCACTGGTCGGTTTGCTCGACGCTGATGTATACGGTCCATCGGTGCCGCTGATGATGGGTGTGCGCTCACAGCAACCAGAGGCAGTGAGCGGTCCTGATGGCGAGCCGCGCATGCTGCCAATTGAAGCGCACGGTATCAAGATGATGTCGATCGGTTTTTTGATCGATGACCGGCAACCGGTAATTTGGCGCGGACCCATGGTATCGCAACTGCTGCGGCAGTTTCTCTATCAGGTGCTATGGGCGCCGCTCGATTATCTGATCATCGATATGCCCCCTGGTACCGGCGACATTGCGCTGACCCTGGCGCAATCGTTGCAGAATGCTGGCCTGACCGGCGTGGTGACAGTTACAACGCCGCAGCAGGTGGCAACTGCTGATGTGCTGAAGAGCATGGAAATGTTTCGCAAGGTAAATGTGCCGCTGCTCGGTATTATCGAGAACATGGCATACTTCATCGCGCCGGATACCGGGAAGCGCTACGACATCTTCGGGTCGGGCGGAGCGGCCCGACTGGCGGCACAACTTGGGGTGCCGCTGTTGGGGCAGATTCCCATCGGGTTGAGCATCCGCGAAGGGGGTGATCACGGTCGACCGGCGGTGCTTAGCGACCTTCCGGACGCCTATGCCGATATCTTTTGCGAGATTGCGCGCAAACTGGCGGCGCGCATCAGCGTTATGGAGTATGCCTAGTGCATCGAGGGGGGTTATGCAGTACGATGAGGTACGCCGGGGAACAATCCCGCTGTATACCGCCGACCAGATTCGTCAGGCACGACCATTCTATCCAACCGATGGACCCGCGCACGACTCGTATGGCAGACGGATCGATTATCTGCGCATTTCGCTGACTGACCGCTGTAACATGCGTTGCGTCTACTGCATGCCAGAGATCGGCATGAAATTTATGCCGCGTCCGGAGTTATTGACAACTGGCGAATTGCTGCTGGTGGTGCGTGCCGCTGCCAGAGCCGGGTTTCGCAAAATTCGACTAACGGGCGGTGAGCCGACCCTGCGCCCCGATATTGTCGAGATCGTGCGGGAAATCAAGCGCACTCCGGGTATCACCCATGTCGCCATGACAACAAATGCGCTGCGATTGGAAAAACTCGCCGAACCGCTCAAGGAAGCCGGTCTTGACCGCGTCAACATCAGCATCGATACGCTCGATCCGGACAAGTTCCGTCGGATGACGCGCGGCGGTTCGTTCGAAAGGGTGTGGGCTGGTATCGAGGCTGCCGACCGCGCGGGGTTGCATCCGATCAAGCTCAACTCGGTCGTGGTGCGCGGCATGAACGATGAGGAAGTTCCGCACCTCGCCGCACTGACGCTCCGCTACCCCTGGGAGATGCGGTTCATCGAGGTGATGCCGCTGGCTGGCGTGGCAGATCTGGCGCAGCACAGTGTGGTGACGAGCGCCGAACTGATCGAGCGCCTGGAATCGGTCTATGGTCCGCTCGAAGACCTAGGGCTGGCGCCGTCCGACTCGGCGCGACGCTACCGTATTCCCGGCGCGCCGGGCACACTGGGGTTTATCAGTTCGGTGAGCGAGCCGTTCTGCGCAACATGCAATCGCATGCGCCTGACATCCGATGGACGATTGCATCTCTGCCTGCTGCGCGATCAGGAAGTCGATCTGCGCGCCGCAATTCGTGGCGGCGCGACGCTGGATGAGATCGAACAGATCATCCGTCACGCGGTGGCGCTCAAACCCTGGGGACACGGCTTGCCTGAAGGCGTGCTGCCGACCCTGCGCGGGATGTCGGAACTGGGGGGGTAAGTTCGTTTAGATATTGTGTTTCTTGCGTAACTCTGGTATACTCCAGCACAGACAGATGCACGGGTTGTGCTGGCAGTGTGATGGCGACCAGGAGTGTCGCTTAGGAATACACAGACAGGCATTATTCTTCGTGAAGGTCAGGAGGCGCACACATTATGGCAACCCTTGAGCAGGACGTGGTTCAGCATCATGAGAACGAATCCCTGCCGGTGCTCGAGATTACGGAGGACGCATCGCTTCGCCTGCAAAGCATGATGAAGGAGCGCAACCTGGAAGGATATGGTCTGCGCGTCTTCGTCTCCGGCGGCGGGTGCGCCGGTTTACAGTATGGGATGACGTTCGATAATGAGGAGCGCCTTGGCGATACAGTGTGGAATGCCCATGGATTGCGTATCATGGTCGATCCGATCAGTGCACGCTATCTGATGGGTGCCACGATCTCGTACCAGCAAGATAACATGCTAGCGGGCGCATTTAAGATCGATAACCCGAATGCGGTTTCGAGCTGCGGCTGTGGTCACTCGTTCCGCACCCGCGATCAGCAGGGCGCCGACGATGAGTACGACGGCTACAGCGGCGGTTGCTGCAGTAGTCGCTAAGGCTCCTTGCTTGCTTTGTTCTTCAAGGTATGGAGGCGTTACGTCGCAACGCCTCTCTCCTTCCTTGGGTTCGCGCGCGTTGCAAACATGATCGGCGGCATTGAGGAATGGTCGCTGCGCATCGATCCGTCTGTGCCGCGCTACTGACAGGAATGGACGAAACAGGCGCTATAGACCACTATCTCGAAGGTATTCGCCTGTTCAATGCGGGGGAATACTGGCACGCGCATGAAGAGTGGGAAAGGTGCTGGCGTCGGTCGTCCGAACCGGAGGCGACCTTCTATAAGGGCATCATTCAGGCGGCTGCGGCGCTTGAGAAGTGGAAGCGCGGTCAACTCCGCGGTATGCGCCTCAACTATGCGAAGAGTCGTCCCAAACTCGTGGCAGTCACCCCTTCGATGCGTGGTCTTGATGTTGCGGCCCTGATTGCGGCAATGGATCGATTCGTGGCTACGGGCGGACCGCCAGCGCCGACGCCGCGGATCGTTCTCGATCCGCCCACCGCCGCTGCGCTCGAAGCGCATATTCAGGCAATCCAGGCGAACCCGCGCCATGTATGACGAACTGTTGCCGTCGCTGCGCTGCCCGACGTGCGCTGGTATGCTCGACCTGCGTGACCGGCGCTGCGATGTCCAGGGTGAGATCGTCTCCGGCGCGCTGCACTGCGAATGCGGCGCGGTCTATCCCATTCGTGACGGTATTGCCGATTTTCTCGGTCCGCCCCGCCCACCCACGATTGCGCAACTGACGAATGAACTTCCTGCGACCGCCTGGGCATACGAACGTCTCTGGCGTCCATTTGCGCTGACGTTGCTGAGCGGCGAGTCGTTTCCGTACCAGCGCGAACTGACGCTGGTGACCGACTGGGTCGATGCAGCACGCGGTGGATTGATGATCGATGTCGCCTGTTCCAACGGCCTGTACGCGCGCGCGCTGGCGCGGGCAATGCCTCCATCCACGGGTCACGTCGTCGGGATTGATCATGCTCTGCCTATGCTTCGTGAAGCGCGCCAGCGCGCGCGCGCCGTCGGAGTGCAGGTGTCGTACCTGCGCGCCTCGGCGCAGGCCTTGCCATTTGCCAGCAGCGCTGCTCGAGGTGTGGCGATCGGCGGCTCGCTCAATGAAATCGGTGATCTTGCCGCCTGTCTCCGCGAGGTGCGCCGGGTGCTGGTTGACAATGGTCGCTTTGTGGCAATGACCCTGCTTGCAGCGCAAGGGGTGGTTGGGCGCGCGGTGCAAATGGCGCTTGCTCCTGGCGGCATCGTGTTCTGGTCGCGTGAGGAGTTGCTGGCGCAGTTTCGCACCGCCGGTTTGCGCCTGGAACGCTCTGAACAGTACGGCATCGTGATCTTTACACAGTGCAGCAGGGGCAGAGGTGACTGATGGCAAAAGCGACGCTGCTGTTTATCGGGACCGATGATGGACTGGTGCTGATCAGCGATCCCGGCGGTCAGGGTCGCTGGTTACGCAGCGCGCACCAGTTGCGAGGCAACGTCGTGCAGTCAATATGGGTCGATCCTGCCAACCCACTGATCACCCTCGTTATCGCCAACAGGCGCGTGCTGCGCAGCAACGATGGCGGTCAAACCTGGCAGGCGGTTCGGCTCGACAGCGATCTGACTGCAACCGCCGCTCTGTACGGCGCTCCGCGCCGCCCGGCACTCGTGTATCTCGTAGCGGACGATCTCCTGCTTGAGAGTCGTGATGCTGGCGTAACCTGGCGCGCGATTGCTCTGCCCGGACAGTGCAACGGATGTGCGATTGATAGCGCCGGGCGCCTTGTGGTTGCATCAGGCAATCAGGTGTTCATCGATGGTGGTCAGAGCGCACAATGGACACTGCTCGGCTCACCTTTGCCCGGTGTCATTCGTATGCTGGTAACGCCGCCTGGCAGTGCAGGTGCACTCTGTGCGCTTGCTGGCGGGGTTGTGTATGTCTTCACAGAAGATGCCTGGCATCGCGTCAATGATCCTCCAGGTGAGGTGGCAACCTGTGCTGTGCTGGCGGGCGCCGCGCCGACTCTGCTGGCAGCCCTGACAAATGGCGGCATAGCGCGTGGTACGCCACACGCCTGGGAACCGGCAATTGTGGCGCTTCCCTGGGAAGGCGCCACGACTGTTCTGTCTCCTGCTGCGTATCATATGGATACCGCATTTGCTTCGTCTGCACACGGAGATGTTGCAATCAGTGTGGATCGTGGTCGCTCCTGGACCGCACTGCGCCGTGGTCTGGCGCCTGTGCGGAGTATTGCCGCCGCCCGACTCGCGTAATGTAATGTTACAATGTTGCTGTGCAAGGCTTTGACAAGAGTTGTGCGTTGTGCTACTCTACAATCTGGAACGAGTCAGAAAACTTAACAATTATCGGGGGCTGATACGGCAATGGCGCAACCTCCATCGCTTGGGCAGCTGTCGACCGCGCCCGTTTTCAACACCAAAGCAGTTGCACGCGAAACTGGCGTACCGCCCGACACATTTCGCGCATGGGAGCGACGCTATGGTATTCCGTGCCCGCAGCGCACGCCGGGTGGTCATCGCCTGTATTCAGAGCGCGATATCGCCATCATCCGCTGGTTGCGTGACCGTACCGCGGAAGGGGTGAATATCAGTCACGCTATTATGCTGCTCACCAGCGTGACTGACCAGCCACCAACCCATATCGAGACGGATGCAACGCGGGCTATTGAGCAGATGGCGGAGGAACTTATTACCGCGCTAACAACATTCGATGCACAGAGTGCCGAACGAGTGGTTTCCGAGGCGTTTGCGCTGTATCCATTCGAGAAGGTGTTGCTGGAACTCATTCAGCCGACGATGGTTGAAGTCGGTGAGCGCTGGCACCGCGGCGAGATTAATGTCGCAGCGGAGCACTTCGCCACCGAATTCGTGCGGCGCAAGCTGGCAAGCCTGCTGAATGTGTTCGAGAACCAGGTGCAGCGCGATACGATTGTTGTAGGGTGCGCCCCACAGGAATTGCACGACGTGGGGATCATGTTCGCCAGCCTCTTCCTGGTGCGGCGTGGCTGGCACGTCGTGTACCTGGGAGCGCAGGTACCGCTCACCGACCTGCTCGAAACCATCCGTAAGGTCAAACCGAAACTCGTCTGTCTTTCAGCATCGACGCTCGAAACAGCGATGAATCTGCTCGAAGTGGCGCGAGCGGTTCGGCGTGAGTTTCCTGATGTGCATTTCGGGTACGGCGGACGGATCTTCAACGTTAATCCGGAACTCTGCGCGGCCATTCCAGGCGTCTTTCTCGGGCATGATGCACGTGAACTGGTTCAAACGGTCAGTGCTCTCATGTCGAGTAATGGTACATCCACCCCCCCTCAACGTTCGTAGGTACTGACAGAACGTCTTTGACAGCGACAGACACAAATGGCGCTATAATGTCGCACAGAATACGCTACTCTGAGTAAATAACCGGCCAGCACGCCACGGCGAAGTGCGTGTGTGTTTCTGGTTCAACGGCAGAGTGTGCCTGCAAATGCTGCGCGTGGCATGCGCTGCGGGCAGCATCTGGACGGCTTTGGCTCCGAATCGCACGTTGTTCGGTGGTAGTGCCTGTAACCAGGCAGCACATCATGGAAAGTAAGGATCATCTGCGCGCGAGAAGTCATGGCATCGCTCCAGCATTCTGCCAGCATACCGGTTCGGGTATTCGGCGAGCGTGAGGCGCCAATCCGTGATGCCGCAGCCCTGCTTGCCAGTTTGCGGCATTTGGTCGAACCGGATGAGATTGGGCTGGACGTGCATCGCGTTGATGCACTCCCACCGCTGTCACTCGACGCAGCCTATCGGCAGTGTGTCGAAATCACGCGCATCAATTCGCGCAGTTTTTATCTGAGTTCGCAACTGCTGCCGTTTGAGAAGCGTATGGCAGTGCGGGCGCTCTATGCGTTCTGCCGCACCAGTGATGATACAGTTGATCGGGCGACCGACGATCCGGCGCGTGCGCTGGCGCAATGGGTGGCGCGCGTGCATGCACCGCATCCCCCCGCCGATCATCCGGTGCTGCTGGCATGGCATGATACGGTGCGACGGTATGCCATCCCGCAATCACTTGTCGATGAATTGCTCGCCGGTATTGCAATGGACCTCACCTTTCACCGGTATGAGACGTTCGATGACCTGTGGCTCTATTGCTATCGCGTCGCATCGGTTGTTGGCTTGCTCTCGATGCATATCATCGGTCATCGTGATGGCGCCGCTCCCTATGCTGTGAAACTGGGTGTGGCGCTTCAATTGACGAATATTCTGCGCGATGTTGGCGAAGATGCACAGCGTGGACGGATCTATCTGCCGCAGGAAGATTTGCAGCGCTTTGATCTAACCGATGATGATATTCTTCAGGGACGGCGCGACGAACGCTTCCGTGCTTTGATGCGCTTCGAGATTGAGCGTACCCACGCACTGTACGATGAAGCCTGGCCTGGTATCGCTCTGCTCGATCCAGATGGTCGCATGGCGATCGCAGCGGCAGCGGAGATTTATCGCGGCATCCTACCGCGCATCGTTGCAAATGACTACGACGTATTCCAGAAGCGCGCCTATGTTCCGCTCGCAGGCAAACTGGCTATCCTCTGGCGCACGTCCCGCAAACTCAACCGCCTGATCAGAGATAGCCGGTAGTCGGTTCGTTCTGCTAGCGTCGATGCTCTGCCCGACCCCGGACTTTACGGTGCGTCTCTGCAACCGGTAGTGTGCGCGTACACGCGCCATTGGCTATAATACATACTGCTGACGGGTGTTCCGGCAGCGTCTGGAAAGTGGACATGTCGGTACAGAGATCAGTTCTCGTGACTGGGGCGACTGGCCTGATCGGCAAGGCGCTCTGCCGACGCCTGATTGCACGCGGCGACCATGTGGTGGTATTTACCCGCAACCCTATGACTGCACGCACCATTGTGCCGGGCGCTGTGCAGTACATCGCCTGGGACGCAAAGCCCGGTGATTGGGAAGCAACACTGGAGACCGTCGATGCGGTCGTGCATCTGGCAGGCGCGTCGATTGCCGGTCGCCGCTGGACGCCAGCCTACAAGCGCGAAATCCTTGAGAGTCGCACCCTCAGCACACGTGCACTGGTTGATGCTATGGCGCGCGCTCGACAACGACCATCGGTGTTTGTGTGCGCTTCTGGGATCGACTACTATGGTCCACGCGGCGATGAGCCGATCGATGAAAGCGCTCCGCCCGGACGCAATTTTCTTGCACAGGTGTGTGTAGCATGGGAAGGAGAAGCGTGTCGCGCTGCTGACCTTGGTGTGCGCACGATTATGATCCGCACCGGTATTGTGCTGGATCGGCACGAGGGGGCGCTGGCGCGATTGCTGCTGCCGTTTCAATTGTTCGTCGGCGGTCCTATCCTTCCAGGAACGCAGTGGTGGTCGTGGATCCATCTCGATGATGAGGTTGGTCTGATTCTGCGCTGCATCGATGATGAGCGCGCAATTGGTCCTTTCAACGGCGTCGCGCCGGAGCCGCAGCGCAACCGCGATTTCAGTGCAACGCTGGGACGAGTGCTTGGCCGACCGTCGTGGTTGCCGTTGCCCGGATTTGTGCTCCGCCTGATTCTCGGCGAAATGGCGCCTGCATTGCTGATTGAACGCCAGCGTGCTGTACCGGCAAAAGCGCTGGCACTTGGGTATCAGTTTGCGTATCCGACATTAGAACCGGCGTTGCGCGCCACACTTGCGCGTTCGTCGTAGGAGATAACGACGTCATGCGCCTTGCTCTGATGCTTGCTGCAGTGCTGGCAGCGCTCGTGATGACATCCGCGTGTGCGCTGCCATCGATTGAGCTGCCCCGCCCGGTGGCTAACGATCCGACTGCTGCGCCGACTGCTGTGGTGCAAATGCAGGCGACCCCTCCGCCTGCCACGCCGTCGGCGCCGCTGCCCACATCCGTGCCGCTGCCCACACGGTCGCCGATCCCGACGCTCCCGCCAGAACTGACCAATCCACTGGCAGCTGAACAGGAGGTGCTGATCGCCCTCTATCGGCGAGTGAACCCGGCAGTTGTCAGCATCGAAGTCGTTGTTGATCACCCGCCGGTCGGCGGATCGCCGTTTAATGTCCCTATCAGTCAGGGGTCTGGCTTTCTCTTCGACGATCAGGGGCATATTGTTACCAACAACCATGTCGTTGAAAATGGTGCGAAGTTTCAGGTGCGCTTCTTCGACGGCACGATCCTGCTGGCGCGCCTAATCGGCGGCGATCCGGGTAGCGATCTGGCTGTGCTGAAGGTGGACGAGTTGCCGCCGGGAACGGCGCCGTTGCCCCTGGCCGACTCCCGTACTGTTGAGGTTGGTCAGCGCGCAATTGCGATCGGAAATCCGTTCGGCTTGCGCAACACGCTGACAGTTGGCGTTGTCAGCGGTATTGGTCGCAGTCTCAGCGGTCCGGCGAGCAGCGGCGGCGGAAGGTTTCGCATTCCGAACATCATCCAGACCGACGCAGCGATCAATCCGGGCAACTCCGGCGGTCCGTTACTCAACATTTATGGCGAGGTGATTGGCGTCAATACTGCCATCAGCAGTGGCTCAGGGGCGTTCGAGGGTGTCGGATATGCAGTGCCGTCCAACGCGGTCAGTCGTGTAGTTCCGGCGCTCATCCGTGACGGGCGCTACGATCATCCGTGGATGGGGATCGGCATGCGCGACGTCGACCCCATCCTGGCGGAACAGTTGAATCTGCCAGTGCGTCAGGGCGTGTTGATCACTGAGGTCATTCCTGACAGCCCGGCGGCGCGTGCAGGATTGCGCAGCGGCTCGCAGGTGGTGACGATCGGCGGACGCGAGGTGCGGGTCGGTGGTGACATTATCATTGCCATCAATGCGCAACCGGTGCGTAACAGTGATGAACTCGTCAGTTATCTGGAACTCGAAACGTCGGTAGGCGATACGGTGATAATGACCGTACAACGTGGCGACCGCCAGGAACAGATTGAAATGACCCTCGGCGCTCGCCCGCGGGAGTGACTACGCCGGAACATCCCACGTTGCTTCTACCTGGAGTGCCTGCGCTAGGAGTTGCTTGTAGGTGCGTCGCGGGATTTCGATGAGTCCGAACTGGAGCAGGTGTGGCGATCCAAGGAATTGGGAGTCGAGCAGAACGTAGCCCCCGCGCCGCAGTCGCTCGACCAGATGTACCAACGCAACTTTGCTGGCGTCGCGTTCGCGGCTGAACATACTTTCGCCTGCAAACAGCCCACGAATGGTAACGCCATATAGGCCACCCACCAGTCGCCCGTCGCGCCAGGCTTCAACACTGTGCGCCAGCCCCATCCGGTGGAGCGCAGTATAGGCTTCGATCATCTCCTCCGAAATCCATGTGCTCTCGCGCCCCGGCGCAGGTGCAGCGCATGCGCGCATTACATCGGTGAATGCAGTATCGGTGCGGATAGTGAATATGCCCTTGCGCACCGTGCGGGCCAGACGGCGTGGCACGTGAAAGGTGTCGAGTGGAAGAATTGCGCGTGGATGCGGGTCATACCACCTGATGACGCCACGTTCGTCTGCCATAGGGAAAATGCCCTGACAGTATCCTGCAATCAGCATCTCTGGGGTGAGCATGGCAGTGATGGCAGGTTACATTTCGACAAAGTACGATTTGCACGCAGCAGCCAACAGTTCGCGCGACATAGTCGGCGGTACGCCGAGGAACCGGGCGTAGTCGATCACCTGATCGATCAGGTCACGCGGATGCACGGCGCGCAGTTCCAGTTTGCGACGCGGGTACTCCACTTCCAACAGGTAGCGCAATCCATCGTCGCTGTAGGGCACATTCTTCGCCTTGCACACGCGGCGCATAATCTCGCGGTACTCAAGCGGTGACGGGTTGCCAATCTCAATCTTGTAGCGGATGCGTCGCAGGAATGCTTCATCAACCAGTTGCTTCGGTTCGATGTTGGTCGAGAAAATGATCAACTGATCGAATGGCACCTCGATCTTTTTGCCTGTGTGCAGCGTCAGATAATCAACCCGCTTTTCCAGCGGTACGATCCAGCGGTTGAGCAGGTCACGCGGGCGCATTTGCTGACGACCGAAGTCATCTATTAGGAACAATCCGCCGTTGGCTTTCAATTGAAGCGGCGCTTCGTAGAATTTGCTGTGTTCATCGTACTCAAGGTCGAGCGAGTCCATGTTCAATTCGCCGCCAGCAATCACCACTGGACGTTTCGAGAGCACCCATCGCTGGTCGTAGAGGTGTTCCTGACCCTGTGGCAGCGGTCGGCGTTCGTGGTGGATTGGATCGAAGACGCGGATGATCTGCCCATCGACTATAATTGCGTGAGGAACGGCGATGGAGTCGGAAAGCAGCCGCGCAGTTGCCTCAGCAATCGATGTTTTGCCATTCCCAGCATGACCAAAGAGGAAGATCGAGCGACCGGAATTGATGGCAGGACCTAACTGCATCAGCAATGAGTCGCTGATTACCAAGTGCGCGAATGCTTCACGGATTGCCGCTTCGGTGATCTTCAATCCCTGCGTGGTGTACTGACGCATCATTGCACTGTAATCGTGCAGGTTGACAGGCGCTGGTCCCAGGTATTGCGTGCGCTCACCGATCTCTTTGGCACGCGTGATCCCTTTGGTCGTTGCCTGGTAGCGGTACGCTTTTTCTCCCAGGCCGCTGCTCCCCTTCACTTCAGCCATCTGCTCGCGTCGCAGATAGTTCATCGCCTGGTCAAGCACATTTTCCCACGGCAGGTGCAACAGTTCCACGAGTTGCACGCCGGTCATCTCACCGAAGATGTAGAGCGCGCGGATGATCTGATCGGCAATGAAAGAGAGGGACAACCCAGTTGCTTCGATACTGCGCGGTCGAAGCGGCAGCAGCGGTTTGTCAGTTTCCGCTGGTGCGGTTTGGGATACCATCGCTTGCATACTCTTCCCCTGCGTTGAGCGTACTGGTGTAGACATCGATTGGATCAGTATAGCATGCCCGGCAATGACGTGAATGCAATACAGTCCATGGTCGTGTCAAGATGTCAGGTCAGGGGTTGACAGGGCAATTGAGACCGTAATATAAGCTAAGGATAGCGAAGACGTTCGGTTTGTTCCTTGCTTACAGCATTGATACGTTGACCTTTGTCTAGATCTGCCGTGTCACATGAGGCGCTCGCTTCTGGCAGAGTATAGACCGAAGTTATGGTTTTTGTGCATTCCGCTCCCGCCCGTGCAGGCAGGCTTTGCCTCGCATAGCCAGAGGCTTGTGGTCTTTGAAAAAATAATCCACCATAGCCCGCACAGGTGGGCTTTGCATTCTATAGCCGAGGGCTTTAGCCCTACGGCTAGTTCGGTATAGCGGATATTCTCAATCTTCATTAGCCTGACGGCAAGAGACGCATACCAGAATTCAATTCTCGATCTCCATTAGCCCACCCGGCAAGGGCGAATACCGGATTTAACTCTCAATCTTCATTAGACCGACGGCAGGAGACGCATGCCGGAATTAGATTCTCAATCTCCACCATTTTGGTCGCCGCGTAGGGCGCACGATGGTGATTGTGGTCGCCCAAGGAATGTTCAACCTTGTCCAATGGACTTAACCTTATATGAGAACTACTATAAGTTTTCGCACGCTCCGACGAAAACAATTGGAATTCGGATCAGGCTGCTGCAGCCCGATCTGCCCTAGAGCGATAAAAAGCCGCATCAGTCTAATTACCGCTCAGGCGCGGCGCGGAGCGTAGTGGCATAGTGAGTAATCCGCGCTTTCTCGAACATATGATATAGGGACATTCGATGCATATCATTA
>JAGHYV010000057.1 GCA_017743475.1 Roseiflexus sp.
TGAACCTCAACCCGGACGGGTCGTACACCTACACGCCGCGTTCGGATTTCATCGGGGTGGATGTGTTCCAGATCGCCGCCTTCGACGGCGAGGCGCAGTCGGCGCCGGTCGAGGTGCGGATTACGGTGCGCAAGGAAAATCGTCCGCCGACGGCGCGGGGGAGCAGCGCAACGACGACCAACCTGCGCTCGCTGAGTGTGCCAGCGCCGGGGGTGCTGCAAGGGGCGAGCGACCCGGACGGCGATCCGCTGACGGCGGTGCTGATCAGTCCACCCGCCGGCGGAACGCTGAACCTCAACCCGGACGGGTCGTACACCTACACGCCGCGTTCGGATTTCATCGGCGAGGATATGTTCCAGATTGCTGCCTCCGACGGCGAGGCGCAGTCGGCGCCGGTCGAGGTGCGGATCACGGTGACACGCGAGGTTGCATCGACGCCAGAGTATCGAGTGTTCCTGCCGCTGCTTATGCGCTGACAGGATGAGCTCCGAAGGGGCGATGTCTGGGACATCGCCCCTTTTTTGCGTGTGAGGCGCTGGGCTGGTACCATGTCGTCGGTTGTTGCGGAGAGGCATATGGCAATCGACATCTGCACACTGGCGACATTTGACGGTCCCAATCGTTTCGATCCGCGCCCTGGCGTCCTGGCGCGTCTCCGCGCTGGGCGCGACCATAGTATGGCATTGCGCGTGGCGCTCAAGGATGTTGCACAGCGTATCGGTCTAGTAATCGGCGCTCCATGCATCGATAGCCATGTCGCGGACGGCAAGGTCTGGCACGAAGCGTTCTTCGTGACGCCGATGCCAGCGATTGGCGCTGAAATGCTGCGCTATGTCGTGGCGCTGCTTAATGCGCACGATGTCGGTGATGAGGAGTGGGATGCAGACGAGCGTCTGTGGGATTTGCAGAAGAAACGCCGGGCTGAAGCATTGCCGCTCCAGGCGCTGCAACTGATCGCCGAGGCGTCAGCGCGACGCATTCCGGCATTTGTGCGGTGTGATGGCATGATACAGATTGGCTACGGCGCACGTGGCTATACGGTTGATCCGGCATCGCTTCACAAAAGCGGGTCGAGTCCGCGTCAATCTCATGCTGGCGCAGGCGCGCCGCCATTCGCGCCATCGCCGGTGAGTGCGGTGGTCCCCTGGGATCGTCTGGGTAGCGTTCCGGTGGTTGTGGTTTCTGGCAGCGCTACGGCATCAATCGCAGGCATCTTTGCCGCTCAGGTGGCAGCACGGCAGGGTAGAACGGTCAGCGCCCTGTCGGCGTCATTCGACGCAGCGCGCGATTGCCTGACCGATCCGCAGGCCGAAACGGTAATTCTAGACCTGGATCCGTTCGATCTGCTACGACGTGGATTGCCGGTCGAACACTGTGTGGTCAGTGCATTGATCGACCTGCCGGATGCGCTGGTATCCGAAGCCGGGAGCCGTGACAATCTGGCGCGCGCGCTGGGCGTTGCGCTATTGGTGACAGCACCAGGCGGGCGAGGGATTCTCAATGCTGATGATCCGTCGATCCTGGCCCTTACTGACTATGCGCCGTGCCCGTTGATTCTGATAGCCCGCTCAGAGCATGCGGCATTGCGCACGCATCGCGCAGCAGGGGGCAGCGTGCTCTTCCTGCGCGATCAGACGGTTGTGGTCGCTCGTGGGTGGGATGAGATCACCATCGCGCCTCTGCCAGACCTGGATCCCTGGCAGGCGCTCGTGGTTGAGGCGTTGCATCGCGCCTTTGCAGATGTTATGTAGCCTGAAAGTTGTATCTCCCTCCCGTACTGCAGAAGAAAAACTGCCGTGATATTCTCGTCGAGAACAGTGGAAAAGCGCCTATGCTTCCAGATCGTCATCTGGCGCCGGAACGGTGATATTGTACTGTTGAACCCGGTCGCTGTTGACCCGAACTTCCAGTGTATAGACGCTAGCCTGCAACCGACTGATCGAAAAGCGGCCTTCTTCCTGAATTGGTACCTGCAGTTCGCGATCCACTAGTATTAGCTCCGAGGCCGCTAACGGTTTATTAGTATGAATCGCGCCCTCTATTGTCCAGAAGACATCCGCATCTTCCTGTTCAACCGACGCTCTGGCAGCTGGCTGAGCGGATCGAGCAATTCGCAACTCACGTGTTCGCACTAGGGGAGCAGTCAGAGATTTGGTAGGAATCCAGTGACAGAGTAACGGTCAGAGCAATAGCTGGCCCATCTCATTATCCAGTGCATTCCAGATATCGACCGGGTTTTGCAGCGTGTTGTGCTGGGCTACCAGTATGGCAATGGGCATTGGCTGATTCTTGAGACTGTCGGCAGCAAATCGGCTGGCAGATCGGGCTGGCGAAATAGTGCCATGTCCGGGCTAACAGATTGTGCTCATTGTCAAACGTGCTGGCCCAGACTGTGATCAGGTAATGTACGTCGACCCGAACTGGTATCCGTTGCTGAACAACGGAGCCATCAGGTTTACGTTCAACCAGCCACTGAGGAGTAACCATGAAATGCCCTATTGGACGCGCAGCAGTGCTGGTGATTATCGGGCTGGCGCTTGCCGCATGCGGTGCCCCATCAACGCCATTACCACCGGCAGCAGCGCCAGCACTCCCAATAGGAGGTGCAACTGCTGTCAGGCCACCTGCTGTTTCACCGCCCGTGGCAACGCCGTCACCAGCTCCGACTCCTTCGACTGCGCCCCACTCATCGGCGAGCGGCGTCGAAGTAATCACCGGTGAGTTCGAGTATACCAACGACATCATCACGGTCTACTACGTGGAACACGCAGTCGGGCTGGTCGATCTCTATGGGTTCGTCACCCGCAATGAGGAGTGGGAACTGCCGGTTGACAGTCAGGTGTTGGGACCTCTGACGATCAATACGGATCAACGGCGCGGTACATTCCGTCTGATGCTTCCCGCGCGTCCCGCCGGGATGATGGTCGATGTCGATAATGATGGTCAGCATGATGCTGGCGTGCAGGTATTTGTGGTGGCATACTGGCCCAACCTGTACGGCGGTCCATTTTCCGAAGGGGATGATCGCCGTTTTGGCTGGCCCGCCTATCTCGCTTCGACGGTCAATGATCCGGAGAATAACGATGAAGTGACTGGCGGCAAACTGGTGGTGTGGTCGCCGGATGACGCGCAGCAGTTCCCGACTGACTTCGGTTCTGATGGATTGCTGTTCACCGATGACGATCCGGTTGGTCCGCTTCCTGCCGGGTATTCAGTGATCGATCTTGATCGTCGTCCATTTACCATCGAGCGCGATCGCGAGGTGCAGGTCATGCTGTATGAGCCGCCGGATGCAGCAATCAAGGATTTCTCCGATCTTTCGTATACCAGAGCGTTCGATGCAATGTTCAGCAGGGTGCGTGTGGAGTACGCCTTCAACGGCATTCCCGGCAAAGCACCGGATTGGGATTCGCTCTACGCCGAACTGGCGCCGCGTGTGGCAGCGGCAGAGCGTCGGGCGGACCGAAGGGCGTTCTTTGACGCGCTGTTCGATTTTGCGAATGCTTTCCGCGATGGGCACGTCAGCGTCAGTTCGCCACTGTCCGATGCGCTGTTTCGTGAGCGAGCGTCTGGCGGGTATGGTTTTGCCATTCGTGAACTGGACGATGGTCGGGCGCTGGTGGTTTTTGTGACGCGCAACGGTCCTGCTGATCGTGCTGGGATGCAGGTGGGAGCGGAACTGCTGGCGTTCAATGGCGTGCCAGTCAAAGAGGCGATCGCCGCGGTGGAGCCACTAGGTGGTCCATTTTCGACCGATTTTGCACTACGCTATCAGCAGGCGCGCTACCTGTTGCGCGCGCCGGTTGGAACATTAGCGCAGGTGACCTATGCCAATCCGCGCAGTGCGCCCCAGACGGTCACGCTGCGCGCCGTCGAGGAGCGCGACAGTTTTCTTGCAACGTCGATCTACAAGAAGCGCAATCCGGCAGCGCTGCCAGTTGAGTTTGAGCAGCGACCATCCGGTGTCGGGTATATTCGCATCAACGGCAGTTACGACGATCTCAACCTGCTGATCAGGCTGTTTGAACGCGCGCTGAAGACGTTCGACGACCTGGATGTTCCCGGCATTATTATTGACATGCGCCAGAACAGTGGCGGTGCGCCGCTTGGTCTCGCCGGTTTTCTGACCGATCAGGAGATCATTATTGGTCAGGATGAATACTACAGCGAACGTACCGGTCGTTTCGAGCCGGAAGGTCCGGTTGATAAAATTCTGCCCAACCAGAATCAGTACCGTTTCGATAAAATTGCGCTGCTGGTGGGTCAGGCATGCTTCAGTGCGTGCGAGTATGAGTCGTATGGGTTCAGCAGGGTTCCAGGCGTGATCGTGGTTGGTGAAACGCCGACTGCGGGGGTGTATGCCGAAGTGTCACGCGGGCAGTATGTGTTGCCGGACGGTATCTTCCTGCAAGTCCCAACTGGTCGCACGGTGTTGCCCGATGGGACGCCACTGCTGGAGGGCGTGGGCGTTGTGCCGACCATTCGTGTACCGGTCACTGCAGAAACGGTGCTTTCTGATCGTGATGTGGTGCTGGAGCGGGCAGAGCGCGAGATCGTCGGGCGCTGACTTTTATCGCAGATACTCGCTCACCTGCCGCACCCAGTCGGCGATGCCGTACCAGATCAGGAAACAGAGTGTTGTGAGCGTCAGGAGGGTGCCGGCGCGCTCACGACGCCGGAGTTCTGCCAGCGCCGCGCCAGCGCCCACACAGAGCGCCGGATAGACGAAGATCGTCCAGCGCACCGGCTGGTCGCTGATTAGCAGCGTTCCCAGACTTGCGCATGTTCCCAGCCAGCATGCTGCCAGCATCGCGCTCAGACCACCGCGCTGCGAGCGGTTGATCAGCACTGCACCAGTGACCCCGATTGCCAGTACAAGCGGTGTTACAGGCGCGCCGGGGGGAAAGATCAGACCGGGAATCCACCAGTTCAGTTTGCTAAGCAGCGGATCGCCAGGCGGGCAGACAATGCCCTGCGCGGCAAGCGTTGCCTGTGCGATCCGACGCTCTTCTGCCACGTATCCGAATGCTGAGTAGAAAAGCGCCAGCGCTGCAATGCCAGCAACCGCAAAAACACCAATCGGTCGCCAGGGAATCATGGTGCGCCAGCGTGTGCTGGTCGACGTTTGAGACGATGGTCTCCGCCAGACTGTATGGAGTAGGAGCCAGACTGCCAGCATTGCGCCGGTCGAAAGCGCAACACCGCCGTGGCTGAGCAGGATGATGAGGGTCAGCATTGTCCCGACGAGTGCAGCTCGCCATGATACCGTATCCCTTGCCCGCGTCAACCAGAGCAGGAGGGGCGCCACCCATGCCTGTGCAATCAGGTTTGCCAGTTCGCCAACCGAATAAGAGCGCAGGATCGGCGGTGCAACGGCGTAGAGCAGCGCGCCATATAGCGCTGCGTGCCTGCCAGCGTCCGCGCGTCGGAGCAACAGCCAGATGATCGCGGTCGTCAGACTCTCCAGCAATGCTGTGCCGCTCTGCACCAGCAGGGTCAGCGCTGCACGGTTGGCGCCGGTCAGCAGCACGAAGGGAAGGAGTACCAGATACCCGCCAGGCGGGTAGGGTTGCGGTCCGGCGCCAGCGCGACAGGGGAGACCTTCGGTAAAAAGCAGGACGCCGCGCGCCACATCCGCCAGATTGTTGACGTGCAGCCCCAGATCGCTAGTGAGTGCGTAGGGGTGTACCATTCCTGCCATGCGAACAAACCAGGCGCCTGCAGTCACTCCAGCTGCAGCGGCAGCATCATCTGTAGGGTGCGTCGCTGTGAGTGCAGCGGCAACGAACGGTATCAAGACGTAGGCTATCCAGATCAGTATGGCAATGGTCGGCGCGATGATGGTCAAGTCCATCCGACGGGCAGCGATCATCCAGGCAAACAAGAGCGCTGTTACCGATACAGTGAGCGCCGTGATCGTCGTCGGTGCCTGCGCTCGATGCAGGATCGCAGCAGTACCGGTCAGCGCTCCGGCGAGCCAGGCAAGCGTCATCCATGACGGGCGATAGGGCGCCGTTCCAGTCGGCGATGCCGCAATACGAAAGACAGGTATCCCCAAGATGCGCGGATCGGTAGCAATATTCAGGCGTGGCATCTCGAAAGTCACGCGAAGATCGCCGTATGGGTCAGTGCGCGCAAGGATCATGTATGTCCGGGGCTGCGCGTCAATCTGAAGCGATACCGGCAGGTCGTCAGCAGATCGCCAGACGCCGGTGACTGAACTCCCGTCGGGTCGTCCGCTGGCGGCAGCGACACGCAGCAACCAGAGGTCGCCGCCAATGCCGGGAAGCGTTACCGTTGAGGTATCGCGCGTCCAGCGGTATGGAGGAGTGTCTGCTGCGTACCATGGACGGTCCGGCAGATGCGCCGGTTCAGGGTCGTTGAAATTGTCGAGGAACGGGGCATCGAAACCGCGCTGACGCGATACCCGGTCGCCGCCAATATCGAGGCGCACGGTCGGTGCAACCTGATATGCCAGTGACCAGAGCACCAGCGCGATTCCCAGCGCACCCCACCACAACGGCGCGCGCGCTGCTGCTGCGATCCGCCCGATTTCGGCAGCGAGCCAGTGCAGCAACGCGGCAGCAGAACAGAACGAAAGCAAAGTCACGACAACAAACGCCGGAAACCAGCGCGGATGTCAAACGGTCGCATGTTGTGCTTCGCGTACCGTGAGCGCTCTTCATTGCGCTCACGAGACATGCCACGTCAGGTATTGACATCAATAACAACACGCCCGCGCACCTGACCGGCAATGATCTCTTCACAGAGTTCCTTCACCCGGCTGAGCGGTTCGACGCGGCTCATCCGGTCGAGCAGATCGACCGGAAGTTCGCGCGCCAGGCGCTCCCACGCAGTACGGCGACGTGCTGCCGGGCACATAACCGAGTCGATGCCGATCAGACGCACACCGCGCAGGATAAACGGAAACACAGTGGTGGTCAAATTGGCGCCGCCAGCATTACCGCACGCCGCCACTGCGCCGCCAGTTGCAGTGGCGCTGAGCACGCGTGCCAGCACGTCGCCGCCAACTGTATCGACAGCGCCAGCCCAGCGCTCTGATTCGAGCGGGCGTCCCGGCGTTGCCAGTTCGCTGCGCGGGACGATCGTCGTAGCGCCGAGTTCACGCAGATAGTCGTGGGTCTCAGTACGACCAGTAGAAGCGGTGACGCGATAGCCTCGCCGTGCCAGGAGTGCTGTGGCGATGCTTCCAACGCCGCCAGCTGCGCCGGTGACCAGCACCTCGCGCTCTCCCGGTTGAACGCCTGCTTCTTCAAGTGCCATCACCGCCAGCATAGCGGTAAATCCGGCAGTGCCGATTGCCATCGAGTGCAGCAGGGTCATGCCATGCGGCAGAGGAACCAGCCATTCCGATTTGACGCGCGCACGCTGTGCGTACCCGCCCCAGTGACGTTCACCGATGCCCCATCCAGTGAGGACAACCGGATCGCCGGGGTGGTACTCCGGGCTAGAGGACTCAATCACCGTACCAGCCAGGTCGATGCCAGGCACCATCGGAAAGAAGCGCGAAATCTTCCCCTTGCCAGTGACGTTCAAGCCATCCTTGTAGTTGAGGCTGGAATAGACGACCCGAACCAGCACGTCCCCCTGCGGCAGATCATCATTTGTCAGTTGGCGAAACTCAGCATGGATTGTGCCGTTTTCCTGGGTCAGCATAAGGGCCGTGAATGTATCCTGACTCATATCTGCCTTCCCTCCTGTGTTGCGTCACCGCTTCTCCGGCAGCAGCGTGTAATCGGGGAAGTTGCCGTACAATCGCTCGCCAGGAGGACCGACGGTGACCGCCTGCACCAGATACTTGCCACCGACAAAGCATCCCTTCCAGCTTTGCCCGATGCCGCCGAACACTTCGTCTCGATCGCCACGTGAGCGTATGGTATTGATGCCGACCTTGAAGGCGCGCACTTCGGCAGCGATCTGCTGCGCCAGACGCTCATTGTCGCAGGCGACCGACGCCACCAGGCAGCCATTGGAGACGTTCATCTCATTGATCAACTCTTCCACGCTATCAACCACCACAATCGTGTCGACCGGACCAAACGGCTCATTGTGGTACAGACGTGCGTTGCGCGGAACATTCAGCAGCGAAACAGGCGCCATATAGGCGGAAATATCCTGGTTCGGCAGGAAATCGTCCGCGCAGAGGTTTCCCTGATATAGACTGATCGCACCGCCGCCGATCGCTTCGCTGATCAGCACCTGAAGTTCATCAACCTTGCGGCTGTTGATCAGGGGTCCGAAGTCGAGCGTGGGCAGCGGCGCTTCTGGATGATCAACCAGGGTTGGATTGCCGATGCGCAACGATTTGAGCACCGGCAGGTACATATCGAGGAACTGCGGGAAGAGTTGACGCTGAACCACAAAACGAACATATGCAGTGCAACGCTGTTTACCATAATCGAAGCCGCGGCGCAACTGTTTCGCCAGCACATCCCACTGCGTGAACTGCCAGATGCCGTAGGCGTTGATGCCTTCCATCTCGAGCATGTAGCGCTTCTCGCGGTCGTACAGGCTGGCGGCGATGTCGCGTCCGTTGGTTTTGCCGCCGACAAATGCCAGGCAGGCGATCTCAGGTCCGCGCACAAGCGCATCGGAAAGCTTCCCGCCGGAACCGCTCACCAGCGAGACTGGCAGACCGCAGCGTCGTGCCAGCGCCAGTGACACGGTCAACGCAAACAGCCCGCCATCGCTTGGCGTTTTGGCGATCACCGGATTGCCTGCCAGCGTCTGCACCAGCATGGCGTGCACCAGCACCGACAGCGGGTAGTTCCAGGAAGCGATGTTCGAGATCAATCCAAGCGGCTTGCGTCCTTCCAGCATGGACGGAATCTGCTCAACATACCACTCGACGCCACTGATACAGCGATCAACATCGGTCATCGCCTGAGCGTAAGGTTTCCCGATCTCCCACATCAGCAGTCGTCCGATGAGTTCACGGTGCTGGCGCAGCAGGCGCACACAGGCATCGACACGCTGCTGGCGCTCGGAAAGTTTGGTTGTTGACCAGGCGCCGAATTCGGCAGCGGAAGCAGCAGCGGCCTGACGGGCAGTGTCCAGGTCGATCATCGGATAGTAGCCCAGAGCCGTGCCATCAACGGGTGAGAGGAACAGTTTGGGATGGCCAGGACAGCACCACTCGCCGCCGATCAGGTTGAGCGGATGTCCCTCGTGATTGAACGCTTCAGGAACGAGGGTTTTTGCCTGTTCGAGTAGATATGCCCATTCTACGCCAGGGGCGATGATCTTGTTGCTCATAGGTGTCGTGTTCCATAATGATAGTGAAGGGCGCAGGAAACTGCGCCCTTGAGGTTCCTGCGCAGATGTGTCTGACCTCCCTACTCCAGTTTACTCTCCTTGATACGTTGTACCAGATCTGGAACGTACCGCGTTGAGATTTTGCCTTCACGGAACGGCGGGTCTTCGAGCATCGCTAGCGTGAAAGGAATAGTAGTAGAAATGCCGGTAATCACGAATTCACGCAGTGCGCGTTCGAGGCGTGCAAGCGCCTCGTTCCGATCCGCTCCCCACACAATCAGTTTCGCCAGGAGCGAGTCATAGTATCCGGGCGGAGCATACCCGGCGTACAAGTGCGAATCGACGCGCACCCCCGGTCCGCCAGGCGGCAGATAGTACTCAATCTCTCCGCCCGATGGCATAAAGTCGCGGTCAGGATCCTCGGCATTAATGCGCGCCTCGATAGCGTGCCCATGCATTACTACATCCGACTGGCGGATCGTCAACGGTTCACCAGCAGCGATCCGCAACTGCCACTTGACCAGATCGATGCCAGTGACCATTTCAGTGACCGGATGCTCGACCTGGATGCGCGTATTCATCTCGATGAAGTAGAAGTTGCCATCCGGATCGAGCAGAAACTCCATAGTTCCTGCATTGACATAATTAATAGCACGGACACCTTTGAGCGCTGCTTCGCCCATGCGCTCCCGCAATTCGGGCGTCACAGCGGGCGAAGGTGCCTCTTCGACAATCTTCTGGTGACGGCGCTGCGACGAACAATCACGTTCGCCAAGGTGAATAGCGTGACCGTACCGGTCTGCCAGCACCTGAATTTCGACGTGGCGCACCTGCGGCAGGTATTTTTCCATTAGCAGGGCGCCATTACCGAAGGCTGCCTCCGCCTCGGCTTTCGATGTCGGGTAGGCTTTGATCAACTCCCGCTCATTTTGCGCAACGCGCATCCCGCGCCCGCCGCCGCCAGCCGACGGTTTGAGCAGCACCGGGTAGCCGATCTGATGCGCAACCTCGACTGCTTCTTCAAGGGTGCGCAGCTCGCCGCGTGATCCTGGCACGGTTGGGACCCCTGCGTCGCGCATGGTTTTCCTGCCCAATGCTTTGTCTCCCATCATCCGAATGGCGTGGGCGTCGGGTCCGATAAACGTAAGTTTGTACTCCGCGCAGATTTCAGCGAAGTACGGATTTTCGGAAAGA
Source organism: Roseiflexus sp. (assembly GCA_017743475.1). Lineage (GTDB taxonomy): Bacteria > Chloroflexota > Chloroflexia > Chloroflexales > Roseiflexaceae > Roseiflexus. The sequence continues at coordinate 10,471 of JAGHYV010000057.1, forward strand.
AAGCCGTAGCCAGGATGGATCGCTTCGCACCCAGTCATCAATGCTGCACTAATGAGCGCTGATGGATTGAGATAGGAACGCGCCGATGCAGCGGGACCGATACAGACGGCTTCGTCAGCCAGGCGTACAGCAAGCGAATATTTGTCGGCTTCGCTGTACGCTACAACGGCTCGCACGCCAAGTTCGTGACAGGCGCGAACAATACGAACCGCAATTTCGCCACGGTTGGCGATGAGCACTTTGTTGAACATGGTTTTTCAGGCTTTCCGCCAGAATAGTGCAATCGAAACAATCCCTGAATATGGAGACGCGGTATGCGTTGTTCTACGCGGGCTTACTCACTCAGCAGGTGAGCATGTGTGCCGCATGACGAACCGCCTGGTATACGGACGATTCGCTGCGGCACGCTGCCGCGCCTTCAGGTATGCCGATGATGATGGGGCAATTATACTCAATGTTGCGCCGATTGTTGCAGCATCTCAGACCACGCCTCGTACAATTCGTCTTTGTCCTTGAGACCCGGTCGCGGAAGCGCATGGTTGACAACGTAGGTCGCACCCTGGTGGCGATTCTCCCACATTGCCTGATGCGCTTGGGGCAGTTCGTGCCACTGAACAAGGGTTGGTTCCGTGATGCTGAGCAGTCCTGCACTGATCTCGTCGTTCAGGCGCACAATCTCGTATGCATTTGAGAGGTGCGTGCCCCAAATATTCGCCGTTGGCATGTAGATCCGCCGCTGGCGCATCCAGACCTGCGGGGCGAAGAACGAGTAGCGACGCCCGCCCATATTCTCGAAGTAGACGACACGACCGGTAAATGGCTTGATCAGCATAACGCTAACCGCCAGTGAGTCGTGACCGGCGCGCTCGATAATCAGATCGGGATACCCGCGTGGATTATCATTGCTGCGCAGGAACTGTCCGACTGCTGACCCCAGCGGCTTGAAGGTCAGGTCATTGAACCGGCGCACCGCCGCCTTGAAGGTGTTGATGTCGCTCCTCGCATCGGGCAGCGGCGGCATTGTTTCGGGCCATTCGAACTCATCGCCGTAGCGGCGCTGCAACTCTTCCAGGCTCACGACGCCCTTGAGCGCGGCGCCGAATCCCAGGCTCAGCACAAATTCGCGCTGTGCGTCGGTATAGGTTACCACGACGATGCGCGCTCCCATTGCACGTGCCGACTCGATCGCTTCCAGGCCGACCTGATCGACGAGGCTGACGCGACGCTCAAGGGTATCTGGCACAACACCGGACTCGTATCCCTCGTCACCCGGATATGACCGGTCATCGACGCCGTAGTAGATCATAACTGCTTCACCAGCGCGCAATCCTGCCCGACGCAGCATCTCTACTGGATCGGCGGCACCTGGCTTACCGAGGAAGGTGAAGTGGTAGCCGCTCGACGCACCGTAGAAAGTCAATGTCGGGATGTGCCCATCGTGCGGTTCGCCAAGCAACTGAAAACTGCGCGGGAACGCCGTTTCTCCAGCGTGTGAAACGACATAATCTGCCAGATGACCGCCATTCTGTGCGCGGAAATCGTCGAGCAACGGACGCCCGGCAGCCTCCCACTCTGCCCACTTCGCCGAATCCTCTGGCACGCGGGTGAAGATCCCGGCATAGCGCGGATCGCGACGGTTGATAACACCGATAGCGCCAGCTGCGCGCACAACCGCTGCACGCTCCTCCGAACTGACCATGCCAGTGACATACAATCCGTTGCGCGCAGCCGAACGTGTTGCATCCAGACCAGTACCGGTCGCAGCACCCTCAACAAAGATGCGGCGACCTGGCTGAATCTTGAGCGTGGTAAACAGCGCACGATAAATTGTTCCCAGCGTCAGCATATACGACCCTGCTGCTTCGAGCGTCAGGTCAGGCAGAACGTGGAAACACTGCGGCGCCTGCGCCACCATGAATTGCTGGTGCGATGCATCAGGCGTATTGTACCCCTGGATGACAAAATCGGCTGCCATCGGATCGAGACCGACCAGCGGCGAAAGGAGATCGTTCTGACCAGAATAGATCGAGACCAGATCGCCGACCTTCAATCGCCCTTCGCGCTTAACCTCCTCGCCAACTGCGACAATCAACCCAACGCCGCCAGAGCCGGTCACGTGCCAGTCGCGGTCGTGCTCGTCGAACAGGCTGACCGGAATGCCAGTAATCGCCCAGATGTCGTTGAAGTTGACTTCCGAAGCCAGAACGTAGATCAGGACATCGTTCGGACCAGGCTTATCGACGGGGATGATAATCTGTTTCTCTGCCTCGATTGGGTCACCATGGAGAGGCGCTCCGGTGACTTCATCGCGCACGGCAGCCATGGCGTACTGTGCTACGGGGATCGGCGTAACACCAGGGAAGAACGGACTACCAATTGGCAAGAGCATGCCAGCGTCGATCAGGCGTTTCTCTTCGTCGGGGGTCAAATGGATGCGTCGGCGTGTTGGTAACGGTGCGCTGCGCTTGTCCAGGAAGTCCTGAATGCCGATCTTTCCTTCATCAGGAGCAACGACTGCTTCAGCGAACAGGCGCGCTTCGCGCTCCAATCCAGCCATCAAGCCACGGGTAAAGCCAGTACGGAGCGCATCAGTGATCCGTTCGATTGCTTTTGATCGACCAGCCCACTGCGCCTGATGAATGAGCCGGGTGATCAGTGGATTTTGCAGCGCCTTCTCTAGCAGTTCCGCCATCTGTGGGTCTGGCGCTTCCCACTGTGCGGTCAACTCACGGCGCAGAGCATAGGCTGTCGGCAGGGGGGGCCACAACGCTTCACCTGCAGTTGCCGGATCGTAGAATGGCATGAAGAAGGTTACCGGATCGTCCGAAGTAGCAGGAATGATCCGGAGTTCAGTCGGTTTACTGCTGGGTTGTGCCAGGATCATCTCGCGCGCCATCCGGGTTGCAACGGTCAACGCATCCTCGTGCCCATATGCAACCTTATCGACCAGACCGATCTCATAGGCATGCTCGGCATTCAGCGTCCGCCCACCCATAATGATCATGAGCGCCTTGAGCAGACCCGCCTCACCACGGCGGCTGTAGAGCAGGCGCGGCAGGCGTTGCGTACCGCCATACCCCGGCAGCAACCGCAGATTAATCTCCGGTTGCCCAAATTCAGCGTGCGGATCGGCAACCCGATAGTGGCAGGCAAGTGCAAACTCCATACCTCCGCCGAGCGCCACGCCGTTGATCGCCGCGATGCACGGCTTGTTCATTGTTTCAATCTTGCGGAATGCCAGGTGGGCATTGTTGGGCAGCGCCATCGCATCTTCAACAGTGTGCATCTCTTCGAGCATCTGCTTGATGTCGGCGCCAGCCACAAAACTCTTCGTACCGCTACCGGTAAAGATCACAGCCGCCACGTCTTCACGGCGCGCCAGGTGATCAACAATCGTGTTGAGTTCATCGAGCGCGCGTTCGTTGAGGGCGTTCACCGGCGGGTTGGTGACCGTCACGATTGCGATGCGCAGGGTGCGCACTTCGGGTGCAACCGCCACGTCACCATCGCCAGCAACTGCAGGACGTTGCTGAACCGGATGGTATTCGATCCGGAAGTAGCGGTAGTGCTCGAAGATACGCTGTTCTTCCGCCATGCGCTGCTTGCGCTTCCACGCTGCGATCTTCTCTGCGATTTCCTGCAACGACTCAGGGTTGCGCAGCGTTGTAGTGTCGCCCAGCGGCTCATCGAGCATGAGGTTGCGCAGGAAGCGCCGCATATACTTGCCGGATCGTGTCTCAGGGAAGGCGCTGACTTCGATATAGTCCTCTGGCACACTGACAGCACCCTTTTCAGTGCGCACCAGTTCATTGAGACGGCGGCGATCCTCACTTGTCAACTTGCGCCCCGGTGCTGTTAGAATGAACGCCACCGGCGTCAACCCCTTCTCACGGTGCGGCGCACCAACGACGATACAGTTGCCAACCGGTGAGTCAGGTGTAATGATCTTGTCGCGCAGGATGGCGCCTTCTATCTCTTCGGTGCCCATGCGGTGCCCGGATACGTTGATTACGTCATCAGAGCGACCGTGCAGCGTGAAGGAGCCATCGGGGTACTTCATTGCGAAGTCGCCCTGGATGTATCCCCATTCACCGTTGGGACCGCGCCGCCAGTAGGTTTTGATAAAGCGCTCAGCATCACCGCGCCAGCGGGGTGCGGCAGCGCCGTTCCCGCTCCGCAAAGCGGCGACCCATGCCTCGAATCCTTTGACGTCGCCCCAGATGGTGCGCGTCAGATAGGGGTAGGGCGCGGTAATGACAATTTCACCCTTTTCCTCGTAATCGGCGACGCGATAGCGCGGTGCTTCTGCACCGGACGCATCGCGGTCACCGTCCTCCGGCACCCATACATCGCCAGCAATCCAGGGCAGCGGATAGGTGTGCGCATCAGGGCGCAGCGGGAAATCATCGTTGCCGTAGAAGTGCGTCCAGACGATGCCGCCATGCTCGGTTGCCCAGTATGAATTGATATACTGCGGCGACATCAGCTCCATGCCGAACTGCTGTACCGCAGGGCTGACCGGCTCAGCGCAGAAGGTGCAGACGCGCAACGATGACATATCGTACTGGCGTGCATCAGCAGTGTTCTGCGGGTCAGACATGACCGTTTTGAGGAAGGTCACGCCTGCCTTGAAAATGCGCACCCGATAGCGTTCGATAATGCTAGCGAAGCGTCCAGCAGAGGGGAAGACTGGCGAGCCTTCGGTGATAATGCCGGTGCAGCGTGTCGTCAGCGTGGCGCAAATCATGTAACTCTGCCCGGTAATCCAGCCCGGATCGGCGACCACATAGATTATATCGCCCGGTTCGGCATCGAAACTCACTTTCATCGTATGGGCGACTCCAGCGACATAACCGCCATGAACATGCACCACGCCTTTCGGTTTGCCAGTGCTTCCCGATGTGTAGATAATGAACAGCGGGTATTCCGCATCGAGCGGTTCAGCGCGACTAGTAGCGTACAGCGCCCGCACGAACTTTTCGGTTGGCAATGCCAGGAGTTCTTCTTCGCTGTGCACCTCGATGCCAGCAGCCCGCGCATTTGCTAGAATGGTCTCTAGCGCTTTTGCGGTCAGTTCGTGACTCCAGCGGTCGCGCTCCGGGCGCCACAAAATATCCTGACCGGTATGACGCACGACGATGACCGCATCCACACGCGGCGGAGTACTGACCAGCGCCTGTGCGACCGCGGTACGTGCACGCGACTGCGTCAGCGCGTCGATGCCGGTCAGACTCTCAATAGCCCGCCCGACAGCGCGCATGGCATCACTGCGCTCGATGGTAATGTCATCTTTGAGCGCCGCCCGCACCTGTGCCAGGATGATCTCGATCTGCTGCGGCGCCAGCAACGCTGTACCTGGCGTGGGCGATCCTTCACCGCCGCTGAGCACCGCCTCAATAATTGCAAGTGCCGTCTCGACCGGTACGAACTTATCGAGCGCCTGATCGGTGTACTGCTCTTTGTATGCGACGACCTGTGCATTGCGATAGGCGCCATCGCTGGTGATCACCAGGCGTGCACCTGCGTTGTGAATGCGGTCGCTGAGGGTCTTATCGGAGAAACCGCCGAATACTGGCGTGTAAATGATACCCAGGCGTTTGGCTGCTTCGGTGTAGTAGATTTGTTCCATGATGTTGGGCATGTTCAGGGCGATGCGATCCCCTGTCTTTAGCCCAAGATCACGCAGCACCTGCGCCGCTTTGACCACTTCGAGCATTAACTGCTTGCGGGTCACGGCAAAACTGACAACCGGACCGCCGCGTCCATTGTTGAGCGAGGAGTCCCATCGGTCGCCCTCGAAGTAGAACGCCACCTCGTCGCCATACCCGGTCAACACGTGGCGATCCACCTCGTTGAAACAGGCATTCGTCAACCCGCCCTCGAACCAGCGGTAGAACGGCGGGTCGTCGCCGTTGAACGCACGTTCCCACGGCTCATAATCAGGACCGTAGGGCACATCGACAGGCGCGCCATCGCTGTGGCGCAGTCCTTTCCAGCAACCGCCCTCTTCATCCCAGGTGATCCATGCGTCGAGGTGTCGGTCATACCAGTGAATGGCGCTACGGGCGATTGCGCCATGGAATGCGCCAGGGTCGGTAAGCGAAGCCTGACGCTGCGCCTCCCAGTCGGCGCGTGTGCGCACCGGATTGGTGCGCGGCGGGCGAAGAGCGGATTCGATAGTGGTCATAGGTCCTTTTCTCCTGACAAGATCCCCAACAATCCTAATCTTAATTTTATACAGTTATTGCATTCCCACGGTAGATGCGTGCCCGGTAGCGACTCTCAAGCGGTGTTGGAAGAGGTGCACTGGTGAGCAGCACAGCATTGACAAAGCGTTGCAACTCTTCTTCCTCTTCTGCCGGTGTGCGTGGTTCTTCACTGCGTGCGCGTCGAGTCAGGTCCACTTGATTGACCGGCACGTGCGGCACTGTGCGCTCACTTTCTGCACCAGCGGTCGCAGTGAGGGCGTGCAGCGTCGTTTTGATGAAGTTTGCCAGCGCGAACTCCTCGGCAGTAGAACGCGCTGAAGTTGGCGGTGTGACAAGAGTAATATTGGCGCCCTCAATTACCCCCACTTTACGCACAACCCGGAAGTGATGAGTGATATGCTGTTCGACCAGTTCCTCGAACTCAGCTGTCGTTAGAACATTGCTCCAGTCGCCATTTTGGGCGCTGAGCGCCCGTGACGGCAATGAACGGAATGGCGTCGAGATGACCGGTCCGGGGCGACCATACTCAGCCATTGCGCGGTCAATACCCCCCTCAATGTCGCCGCCAGTCGGAATGACGACGAAGCGCCCGGCAGCTTCTTCATTGGCAAAAGCAGCTGCCAGTTCGACTGCTGCTTGTTCAGTTTCCGTCAGCAGCACGACGCGCGCAACGTGGATTTCATCGAGGAACGTGCGTGCAAGTAGCAGCAGGTGCTGTCGCAAATGCTCACCAATGAGGTAGACAACGCTTCCCGCCATGCGCTCGAGTCGCTGCCGACCTGGTTTACCGAACAGTTCACCCTCGGTCACAGTGCGCTCAAAACGCAAACCACCCGATGGATGGAACGTTTCGCCGGTCACGTTGCGATCAGCCAGGTAGAATACGGTCGCCAGCGCCACGTCAAACTCGGTTGGCATACGTCGCAGATGCAGCATGCCAAGGATGCCATCACGCACCTTGATCGCTTCGCGCTCGATCTGCGCCTCGGTGAAGAACGGATCGGGCGGCTCATTGGCCAACGCACGTCGGTCGCCAGCGGTGATGTATCCGCCGTTCTCCAGGCGATTGAGCAGTTTTCGCGCAATAGTGGCATTCATCAGGTACGACTGGGCGCTCCCGCCAGCGTCGGTCGTCTCACGCAGCATGGTTACAAGGCGACGCACCGGTGCGGGCATGGTCGGGTTGTTGGCGATCGTCTGGAGATCATTCACAAACAGATCCGGCAGCAGCGCAGCAATTACAGCACCTTCGTGGCGCGCCGCCAGGAGGGCGGCAAAAATCTCATTGAGACGCTTATTCTCGAGGATCAACCGGGCGCGGCGCATAAACAGACCGGGGCGATTGGCAGCGCCTTTCAACCGCTCCCCCTCCACTGGTCCAGGAGCGATGGCATTGATCTGTATCTCTGGTCCCAGGAAGCGCGCCAGGCTTTCGACCATTGCGCGTTGACCCGCTTTGCTGACCGCATAATCAGCGCGGTTAGGGTAGGGAATCGCCACGTACTTTTCGCCGCCAAAGTACGATGAGACGTTCAGGACATACGCGCTGCCCGCCGCTTTCATCTGCGGCGCGAGCCGACGCAGTAGCGCATAGTTGCTGATCATATTGGCACGGAGCGTATGTCGCCAGGCATCGACTGGCATATCGATTACCATTTCTTCGGCGCCAGCAATGCCCGCATTGTTGATCAGATAATCGACCTTGCCAAACACCTGAAGCGTATGGTTGACCAGTCGCTCCAATCCATCAATGTCAGAAACATCGCTATTGGGGAAGATAGCAACACGTGACTCGGCATTGGGGTAGCTGGCATCACGCACCTCGCGCACGATCAGGGCGCGCATCTGCTCCAGTTGTTCAGCGTTGCGTGCCGCTAGCATCACATGGGCACCGGAGAGCGCCAGCAGACGTCCGATCTGCGCGCCAATCCCTGCACTGCCACCAGTAATCAGCGCGACCTTGCCCATGTGCAGGCCGAACAAACTTTCCGCCCAGCCAAAGCCCGGATTGTGCACGCCGATGGTGCTGACGATTTGTTCAGGAAGATACAGATTGATCTCAGCGATACGCCGGTCGCTACCCAGCAGTTTTGCCACCCAGGCGCAGGTAAAGTCGAGGTTTGCCGACTCTGAATTGACATAGCGGATCAATTGATTCGCCCATATCGGCGCACCTGGTTGACCTTCATGCCGGTGCGCTGGGTTAGCTGCATCGTACTCGCTCTCGTGACGCCAGACGCGCGCCAGTTGTTCGACCGCAGCACGTAGAATATCGGCGTACCGGTTCCCCTGCTGATCGTCCGGGTTGCTGACGAAGAGCACGCGATGCGCCTGCGTGCCAGTTGGATGTTGTTCCCAGAAGCGCGCCAGTTCGCGCGCCAGCGCAACAGCACCGACCAGTTCCTGCTCCAGGAAGCGGTCAATTACCCAGTCATCCACATCGATCAGGCTTTCAGTGGGCGCGTGGCGGAGTGAAGCGGGGAGGATGACCGCGTGATGCAGCGTTCCCAGTTCTGTACGGATGCGTTCGAGCGTTTGCGCAGCCGCGCGCGAGTCGAGTGGATCAAGGTGCACCAGCCGGGTTTCTGCGACCATCGTTGGGCGACCGTACATATCGGCTGGGGCAGCGTGGTGCGGTTCGCGCAGCAACGCCGAGGCTTTTTCCAGCGCCTGTGCATCACGGAACCCAACGACAACTGTCGCCCGGCAGGAGCGCAGCGTGTCGGACAGTGCAATGGCATCATCGACCTGATCGCCTGCGCAGATCAGAACGACGTTACCAGTTGCATCGACGCTCCGCAGACCAGGGCGCGACACGAATGTCGTGCGGCTTTCGACCGGCACCTCCATCCCGTGGGTCACCTCGAAGGCATGACCAGTGAATGCTGCCGATTCCTCACTGGCAAGAAACAGAGCAGTGTTAGCGACATCGACTGGCAGCGGGAACCGTTTGGCAGTTTCGCCCTGCTTATCTGCGCGACTCAAGCGCATGAGCCTGAGAAAACTTCTGGCAGTTTCTCCTTCAGGCTGCCCTTTCAGAGCATCCATCGCCTGGAATACCGTGTGGATCCGCTCACTCTCGATTGGTCCAGGATAGATGGTATTGACGCGAATCCCACGTGCACCCAGTTCACGCGCCAGCCCCTGGCTCAACGCATTGAGTGCCGCTTTTGGCACAACGTAGGCGATACGTCCGTAATAATCAGTGCGAGAAAAGATCGTCGAAATATTAATAATGCTGCTGCCGGGCGGCATGTACGGCGCTGCAGCGCGGGTCAGGTTCCATGTGATGCCAACCAGGTTGCCGACCGCATGTGCCAGCGTTTCGGTGTCCGGCGGTTGCACCTCTGACGGCTCGAGCGGAATATCGACCAGACGACGGCGCGGTCCGGCACTGCCAGCGTTATTGACCAAGATATCGATGCGATGCAGGGGTGTTGGAACCTCTGCGCCGCCATGAACAATCTGCGCAATGGCGGCGCGCACCTGTGCCATGTCGCTACCGTCCATCCGCAGTGCAATCACGCGATCTGGAGTAATGCGCTCCTCGTCGATTAGGCGGCGACGATACGCGGCAAGTTTCTCGACATTGCGCCCGGTAATGACGACGGTAGCCCCTTCTGCCAGGAATCGACGGGTAATGACCTCGCCGATATTACCTGCGCCGCCGGTGATCAGAGCCACTTTTCCTTCGAGGCGGTCGTGTCGCCGCGTTATGCTCATGGGTTTCTCTCCTCTTCCCGATGGCACCCGCCACACTGCGGTATGATGCCCTGTGGCGGTGCCACAGACCTCTGGTTTCGTGAGTATGTGTGTGACGCGGAACGGTCCTGAGTCATCCGGACATATGCCGGAATGTGAGGGTTGCCGGAATCACAGACCGTCGCGGTGCGATGCGCCCCAATAGCAGCAATGAGGACCGTTTGTCATTCGCAAGTATCGTCTTACACGAGAAAACTGCGATCCTGATCATCACAACAGCAGTTACAGTTCAATTCACAGTGTGAAGGATCCCGGATGCATCTTCCTCGTACTGTCCAATCGCCCGATAGCGCTCGTAACGACGTTGGAGCAATGTCTCGATATCGAACGCTAGCAGTTGGTTCAGATGTCGACGAATAGCGTCACCCAGCGTTGCAACCATCGTGGTCGGGTCGGCATGGGCGCCGCCAGACGGTTCAGGAACGATCTCGTCAATAATCCCTAGTTCTAGCAAGTCCTGTGCTGTAATCCGCATCGCGCGCGCTGCGTCGGGCGCTTTCGCTGCGTCGCGCCAAATAATCGAGGCGGCTGCTTCCGGTGAAGCGACCGAGTAGATCGCATGCTCCAGCATTAAAATCCGGTCTGCCACGCCGATCGCCAGCGCGCCACCGCTACCGCCCTCACCGATGACGCATGCAATGATTGGCGTCTTCAAACCCGCCATCGTCAGAATGTTCTCAGCAATTGCATTCGCCTGCCCGCGCTCCTCCGATTCGCGATTGGGGTTGGCACCTGGCGTGTCGATGAAGCAGATCACCGGAAAACCAAATTTTTCGGCGTGCTGAAACAGCCGCAACGCTTTGCGGTACCCTTCGGGGTGCGGCATGCCAAAATTGCGTCGCATGTTTTCGCGCGCGTCACGCCCTTTCTGGTGCCCAACCAGCACGACGGTTCGCCCTTCAAACGTCGCCACGCCGCCAACGATTGCTGCATCATCGCCAAAACGCCGATCGCCGTGCAGTTCGACAAAATCCTCACACAACCCACGAATGTAGTCGAGGGTGCGTGGGCGCTGCATATGGCGTGCAAGTTGTACTTTGTCCCAGGGAGTAAGTGTTTGTGTCATGAGACATCCCCTCAGCCATGCAATTAGACAGAAGCCAACGCCGTTGCGATCGGTTCGGACTTGTGCGCTGCGGCACGACCTTCAGGCGCATAGAGGCGCAGCAGTTTCGCCAGGGTGCTGTGCAACTCACTGCGCGGAACAACCATATCGACCATGCCGTGCTGAAGCATAAACTCGGCAGTCTGGAAGTCTGCCGGAAGTTTCTGGCGAATCGTCTGCTCAATAACGCGACGACCGGCAAACCCAATGTTGGCGCCCGGCTCGGCAATAATGATGTCGGCGACTGAAGCGTAGGAAGCGGTGACGCCGCCATAGCAGGGATCGACCATCACTGCAATGTGCGGTTGACGGGCAGCAGCGAGACGGGTCAGTGCTATGTTGACTTTTGCCAGTTGCATCAGTGCGATGACCCCTTCCTGCATCCGTGCGCCGCCGCTGGTGTTGATCGTGAGTAGCGGAATGCCGAGCGCCGCGGCGCGTTCCGCTGCACGTGCCATTTTTTCGCCGAATACGCTACCCATCGAGCCGCCGATGAACTCGAAATCGCACACCGCAATCACCAGACGGCGCCCTTCGATACTCCCTATGCCGCTGACTACCGCATCGGTGAGACCAGTGCGGCGCTGTGCCTCACGCAACTTGTCGATATACGTCTCCTTGGGCGAGACAAAACCTAGCGGATCGGTTGGACGTAGATGGGCATCGTACTCGACAAACGAGCCTTCATCCAGCAGCGCCAGCCACTCGCGCGCCGTCAGACGCATATGGTAGCCGCAGCGGCAAACCTTCATGCGTTCTGCCAGTTGTTTGTGGTAGATGAGTTCGCGGCACGATGGACACTTGATCCAGACATTCTCCGGAACATCCGCCTCAATGGATTGTACAACGGTGAAACTCTTGCGTGATCGTTGGATCAACTCTTTCATCCGGTCCTCCCTCTGACATCGAACTGTTATGGTCGCTTGGCCGCAAACCTTCGCACATGCGAACCACACAACATGTGTGTTTTCGACAACAAGAGCCTGGGGGCGCACCACGTGAAGAGTGTGCTGGACACCATGCTTATGACGCAGTATACCATTGTGAGTTTTGGAACAAAACAACCGGAAGTACAGGTTTCGCATCCTCATGAAGATGATTATCCCCACCATTTGGCGGGGGTAGGTGGTGCACTCTCCTGGGAACTCCTGCGCTTTGAAGTATCGTCACAGTTTTTCAAGGAGTTTGCGCAGTTTTGGCGCGATGTCTGCCAGTTCATTGGGAAGGTGATCGCCGCGTAGAATAGTTTGTCCCAACGGCGAACTCTTAAAAGTCGAGCAGTTCGCTTTCGATGGCACTGTGTACTTGCTGATCGCTCTGAATGCGACCGTCGCGCAGGGTAATGATACGCTGTGCTGCCAGCGCCACTTCGTGGTTGTGGGTCACCACGACTAGTGTGGCGCCATGTTCTCGGTTTAACCGACGCAGCAGCGTCATAAATATCAGCAGTCGTTTTCGAGTCGAGGTTGCCAGTTAGCTCGTCCGCCAGCACAATCGTCGGACGATTGGTGAGGGCGCGCGCAATTGCAACACGCTGACGTTCACCGCCCGACAGTTGGTTGGGCAGGTGATTGGCGCGTGCAGCAAGCCCTACCAGTTCCAGCGGTTCGTGGGCGCGTGCGCGATGCTCTGTTCGGCTCACGCCGGTCTCGTACATCGGGATCTCGACATTCTCGGCAGAAGTGAGTGTTGGGATCAGGTTATGGGTCTGGAAGATGAACCCGATCATCCGCCCGCGGAACTGATCGATATCGCGCACCTGCGAGAGCGGAACGCCGCTAATCAGTACCTCGCCGCTGGTTGGTCGGTCGAGTGCGCCAATTAGGTTCAGCAAAGTTGATTTGCCCGATCCCGATGGTCCAACAATGGCGAGGAACTCTCCGGCGCGAATGGTCAGGCTCACGCCATCTAGCGCACGGACATCGGTTCCATCGCCGTAGATGCGGGTCAGATTGCAAGTTTCGACAATAGCTGGCGCGTCGATACATAGTGTAATCCTGTACGTTATCAAGAACAGAGAACTGAGAACCAGGAACCGGGAGTCAGGGGTTAGATCGATTGCTTGATTGCCTTCATATAAGCGACAGGCGCCCTTTCCATACCACTACTGGTGCCATGAACTGCAATGCTTTCCAGGCATGCAACGTTCAACGTTCAGCGTTCAACGTTCAACCCTCTCGCCTCACTCATAAGCGCCTCAATCGTTCGCAGCCGTGCGGCGCGCCATGCCGGATAGAATCCACCGATAGCGCCGAGTGCCAGTGTGAATGCCAGCGCCTGCGCAAAAAGGTCTGGCGTATACGTCGTTTTCAGAAACGGACCGTACAAAGGCGCCAGTTGAAGCAATCTGCCGAGCGCAACGCCAATGAGCAGACCGGCTGCGCCTGCCAGCAAACTGATCGCCAGCAACTCGGCGATCACCATGTGCAGCACATGCCCTTTGCGCTAGCCGAGCGCCCGCAGGACGCCGATCTCCTGAGTGCGCTCAAAGACGCTCATCATCATGACGTTCATCCATCATAACAATGCCGCCGACTATCAGGGTCAACGCAATCAGCGTGCCGAACATTGCCTGCATCGTCGCGAAATCTTGCATCCGGTTTGTGTGATCTGCCGATGCGCTAATCATCAGATATGGAAAGGCAGCTTCGAGTTCGGCGGCGATCTGAGGCGCGCGTTCCGGATTGGTCAACTGAATGCCGAGGAACGACACCTGTCACGGCTTGTGGAACAGACGCTGGGCGTCCCGGAGCGTGATTGCCACGCCTGCATCTTCGTATGCCGAACCATTCTCGTAAATCCCGACGATGCGGTAGGTGGAGCTGCCGAATTGCAGTTTATCGCCAATGCCTTTTTTCCAGCCCGTTGGCGGCGAGACGTCCCAGCATGATCTCGCGCTGCCGCTCGATGGAACGCCCTTCATACGATAATGTTCGATGTACGCTTCGCGCGGATCGATGCCGTACACCATCAGAAATGGCAGGTCGGGGAGAGATGTGACACCGAAGAGCAATCTTGAAACAGAGCGAATGCCTGGACGACCAGCGATCTGCACTGCCAGACGTTCATCGACGACCGAGAGGGATGCGTCGAACGTGTGCGCCTGCTGGGCGATGATATCCATCTGCCCTCCACTCAGCAGGTAGGTAAACTCCTCCTGCACACCGGCAGTTAGCGCCATCAGCAGCACGATGAATCCTACCCCGATCCCAAGGGCAGCAGCGGTCATAAGCGTGCGAGTCGGACGACGCCACAGAGCGCGGAATGCGCCGCGGAACACCCGCGCGATCAAGCGTGACCAGTGCCCCCAGTGCACACCGACGCCACTTTCCTGGCGCATGGCTTCGATTGGCGCCAGTTGCGCCGCGCGCTATGCCGGGTAGGCGCCGCCAACAGCGCCGAGGAGCAGTGCAGTCGCCATACCCTGCACGAAGAGCGCTGGCGGAATGTGCGCTGGTAGCATGTTGGCAACTGCTGGTGACGCACGACTCAGCGCAATCAACCCGACGCCCATACCGATGCCGAGGACGCCGCCTAGTGCTGCAATGATTAACGCCTCGCTGAGGATCAAGCCCGGGACACGCCGACGGCGCCATCCGAGCGCCCTCAGCACGCCAATTTCGCGCGTCTGCTCGAAAACGCTCATCAGCATGGTGTTCATCATGCCGAGACCACCAACGAGTACCGCAAATATGCCCAGGAACCGGCCCAGCGAGCGGTAGAGACCAATGATTTCGTCCTGGCGCGATGGCTCACCGCTGCGGGTAACAGCAAGATCATCAAAGCGCGCCTCAATCATCCGGCGAACCTCATCAGTGGCGCTGAGGTTGCGCACCTTGAGGATGAAGTAACTGACCCGTCGCCGCATATCGAACAGGCGCTGTGCACAGCCAGGTGGATGACCGCGCTGCCGTCCTCAAAGCCGACACCGGTTTCATAGAATGCCGACGACCTGGTAGCCAAAATCGTTGATACGGAAGGTGTCGCCAATCCCCTTCTTGAAATGTGAGACGGTCATCTTGCCAAGCATGATCTCGCGTCGTCCGGCGATTGCGCGACCCTCGATGATACGATAATACTTCAGGGTGAAACTGTGTGGATCCTCTCCTATCACAACAAAGTAGGGCGATCAGGCAACTGCGCCAGGTACGCAATGGTGCCTGCAACTTCGGTGACGCCAGGGATCTGGCGCAAGTCGTTACCAATGTCTTCCTCAATTGTGCTCAAAATGATCATCGCGGCGTCCTTCTGCGCGACTTGCAGATCGGCGCCGAATGCTAACGAAAGGCTCTCAAAACCGCTCGCCATCCCTCTACCAAAGGTTGAGAGCGCAATGACGGCGGCAACGCCGACAGCAATGCCAAGGAGGGTGAGCAGAGTGCGCGTCTTTCGTCGCCACAGATTGTTGAACGCCAGTCGCATACTGCTGCCTGTCGCCTCTCACGAGCGGGAGCTCGTCTGGCGGACTCATCACTAACAAGTGACAGTATACATCTGTTGGGTGTTAGTCCGGGGAGAGGAGATACCGCCAGAAGCGAGAATGCGCAACGTTCGCTAGTTCTTATCAGTAGCGACAAATCAGTACGTAACGGTTCACACCTGGAATAGCACACGTGCCTGGGAGCAAAGGCGTCCTGCCCTCGTCGCGTCTACAAGGGCAAGATGCCCTCGCTTCCGGGAGTGAACATTTAATCAGTGCGATTACTTGACAGGCGCTGTGCACACGGTATACTTTCTACATACGGTATGCGATGGTACCAGCGCGTGCCGAATGATCGTATGACAGATTCCACAAACTCGAATATCCTCTTCGAAAGCCTCCTGATCCTGCTGCTTATTGTCGCTAATGGCTTCTTTGCCGCCTCGGAGATCGCAATTGTCTCCGCACGCAAGGGGCGTCTTGAACAGCAGGCGGAACAGGGTGCGTCTGGTGCGCGCACAGCGCTCGCGCTGCTGGAATCACCGAGCCGTTTTCTTTCAACGGTTCAGGTTGGTATGACGCTTCTGGGTACATTTGCGGCAGTTTTTGGCGGTGCAAGTATTGTGCGTGTACTGGATGCGTGGTTGCGCGGCATTCCAGAGCTGGCGCCCTACGCTGGGGCGCTGGCGCCAGCTATTGTGGCACTGACCATCAGTTATTTTTCGCTGATCGTTGGCGAGCTGGTGCCGAAACGTCTGGCATTACAGAACGCTGAGCGGGTTGCAGCAGCAGTCGCTCCGATCATGGCCCTGCTGGCGCGTCTGGCATCGCCTATGGTGAGTTTTCTAACCTTCTCGACTGAGGTTGTGTTACGTTTGCTTGGTCGGCACAATGTGGCTGAAATGCCCGTCACCGAGGACGATATTATGGCACTGGTGCGCGAAGGTGCTGCCGACGGCACTGTGGCAGACTCTGAGCAAACCGTTATTCACAATGTCTTTAAGTTTAGTGACCGTACCGTTCGTTCTTTGATGACGCCGCGCACGCAGATTACCGCTATCGATATTGACACACCGGTTGAAGAAGCCTTGAGGATCGCTACAGAGTCGGGCTATTCACGCATCCCGGTGTACGAAGGGTCGCTCGACCACGTGATCGGCATTCTGTACGTCAAGGATCTGCTAGCGTTTTGGGGTCGGTGCGAACCTCCAAATCTGCGTGAACTGCTGCGCCCGCCAATGTATGTGATTGAGAGTCAACGCGCGGCGCAGGCGTTTCAGCAACTGAAGCAGAATCGCAATGCGCTGGCTATTGTTCTCGATGAATACGGGCAGGTCGCTGGGGTGATCACCATCGAAGACATGCTCGAAGAACTGGTCGGCGATATTTCCGACGAATACGACGATGAGATCGATGAGTCGATTGTGCGCCGTGACGATGGCAGTTACCTGGTCGATGGGCTGACGCCGTTTGCCGATCTGCGTGAATGTCTCAAGTTGCCGCCAGCCGATAATCTTGTGCGTGAGCATGGGTTCGAAACCCTTGCCGGTTTCCTGCTGGCGTTGCTTGGTCGCATTCCCGCTGTCGGCGACAGTGTGAAGTGGGAAGGGTATTCCTTCGAGATTGTTGATATGGATGGTCGGCGGATCGATAAGGTGCTGGTTGTTCCGCCGCGCCCGGTAGTCGATCAGACGCAGCACGTGCTGGCAACGCGGGCGATGATGCCAAAGACAAGCCACAGTAGCAAGGTTGAGGCTGCTCGATGATCTGTCGCCTGTTCCAGCAGGCGTGCCTGATCGCTATTACACGATGACACTCAGAACCGCTCGTCGGCTCGACCTGCGCCTGGTGCTGATCGGTGCGCTTGCCGGGCAGTATGTGGTATTTCAACTGCTGACCGGCGTCCAGTACTGGGATAGTCCTCGCAATCTGCACTGGGGCATTGTTGCTCAGGAACTGCCGCATTTTCTGATCGATGCCGAAAATCCCTACGATCGTGTGAATGGGTTTCCTCCCGATCCGGTCTCCCTGGCGCCAGCCGGATCGGCGCATGGGCGCAGCGGTCCGTTGCATCCGTGGTGGGGTTCACTTTACCTGATAGTATTTGGCGCAGTCTGGCGATTGAGTGGCTCGTATGCGCTTCTTCAGGCGGTCGTTCCGATTGCCGCCGGGGGTGTGGTAATCCTGACCTGTGCTTTCGGGTCGCGCTTCATCGGGCAGCGCGGGGGTGTGCTGGCGGCGGCGCTCCTGGCGCTCTTCCCGGTATTGAGCATGGTCGGCTGTCATTCGTTGAGCCGCTCTCTGCGCTGCTGATGATAGGCGCGCTATGGGCGTTCCTCGAACAGCGCACCTGGCTGGCAGCGCTCTGCGGTGCGCTGGCGATGTACGGCAAAATCGATCTTGCGTTTCTCTACCCTGGCGTTGCCGGATTGACCTGGTTGCTCCAATTGCGCAGCGAACGACCGCTGCCTGCCCGTCATGTCTTGCTGGCGATTGGGATTCCAGTGCTCGCGCTGGCGCCGTGGGTTCTCCTGATCTACGGCATTATTGGTCGTCCAACAACGGTTGGCGGCGGTGCGCAGCCTGATATTTTCCTAACACTTGTACCGCAAATGCTGGAGCAGATGTTCACATTGCCGCTGACGCTGGCGATGGTGATGCTTCTGTTTCTGCTTGCGCCTGCTGTTCTAGCTGTCGTGCGCAGCGGCGCGGGAATGGCGATGACGATGCTCGGTGTCTGGATGGCGCTCAGTCTGGTTGTGCTGCTGGTCTACTCCGCGCTCCCAGGTGCAAGCAATAATCCGCGGGTATTCATTCCGGCATTGCCAGCACTCTGTATCCTGACCGCTGCTGGAGGGATGCGGTTGGGTCACCGTTTGCGTCTAGTCATGCTGACGGTGATTTTTACCGTTTTTGTGATCGTGAACGTCGTTGGTGTGGTATACCAGGTGTTGCAGGCGCGGGTGACATCTGCAGCAATGCCGGTGTGGTCAGTGCTGCGCGATGCGCCGCCTGGAGTCATTCTGACCGAATCAGTACTGGCTGCGGCATTATACGCGCGTCAACCGGCGACCTGGTTCGAGCACGATCCGGTCTTTCAGCGCAACATCATGCACAATGCGACTCATTTCCGTCGTTATCTCGCAGGAGCGCCGATTCTCGCTACATCGTGCTGCCGCGTGATCCGGATGCTGAGGCAAAGCGTCTGGCATCGCCAGAAGCGCAATGGTACGCCGCATTGCCTATTGGACGGGATCTTGGTTGGAGTGCAGAGCCGCTGGCGTCTCATGATGTACGCGCATACCTGGATGCAACCTATCCGAAGCGGGTAATCGGGAAGTATGTGGTTTATGTGGTTGAACGTTGATCTGGCAACCCGCGCATAAATCTTCATCAGCCCCCTGGTGCGCCGTCGCCCTGGAGGGTCCGGCTGCCGGGGTGACGGCCGCCAATGTAGCCTGCAGGCGGGCCCGCGCAGGCGAGCTTTGCCCAACATAGCCGAGGGCTTGTAGTTATTTCGCTCTCGCCCGCGCAGGCGGGCTTCGCCCTGGATAGCCGACGGCTTATGGTCTTTGAATAAATAATCCGGTATAGCCCGTGCAGGCAGGCTTTGCCCCGTGTGGCCAAGGGCATTAGCCCCACGGATAGTCTGGTATGGCGGATTAAATTCTCAATCTCCATCTTTTTAGTTTGCACTCTGCTGGACGCGGGCGCCTTGCGCGATACAGCAGGTCCAGACAAGGGTCAACGTATCTAAGCAATACTGTCTTAACATGCATCAGTCCCACGGCACGAGGGCGAATACTGCTAGAGACGCGAGTTTCGGGTGTTGCCTCTCTGCGTCT
>JAGHYV010000058.1 GCA_017743475.1 Roseiflexus sp.
GCACGGATGGGGAATAGAACACGGATTGGCACGGATGTGACGGATCAGCACGGATTAAAAAATAAAAACATCCGTGCCAACCCGTCTGATCTGTGTCCATCCGTGGTTTATTAAGAATAGAACACGGATTGGCACGGATGTCACGGATGAGCACGGATTAAAAAGTAAAAACATCCGTGGCAATCCGTCTGATCCGTGTCCATCCGTGGTTAAAATAAAGATAAGGAGTCGCGCTATGCCACCGTTCCACACCATCGCCATCCCTCACGACGACATTCTGCGCGGACGCCTGACGATGGAGGTTTTCGCCGCTGACCTGGGCGAGGTCGCTCGCGGGCGCGGCGTCGCCGAGTACCGCGACCCCGCGCTGTTCTTCCAGAAGACATTCGTGACTGCCGGGCTGCGCACCCTGTTCGATGTCGTGCAGCAGCGCCTGGCGGGGCAGGGCGGCGATCCGGTCATCCAGTTGCAGACTCCCTTCGGCGGCGGCAAAACCCATGCGCTGATCGCGCTCTACCACAAGGCAGCCGAATGGGGCGCCCGACGGGTGGTGATGGTGGGCACAACCATGGCGGCGACCGATACGCTCTGGGGACAGATCGAACAGCAACTGACCGGTCAGCGTGTTCGGTTCACCGATCTGGTTGCGCCCGGACGCGGCGAGGCGCTGCGCGCGCTGCTGACCGCCCACGCGCCGGCGCTCATCCTCATCGACGAACTGCTGGAGTACGTCACCAAAGCGGCCGGCACGCCGGTCGGCGAAAGCACCCTGGCGGCGCAAACCATCGCCTTCATGCAGGAGTTGACCGAACTGATCGGCACCATTGATCGCGTCGTGCTGGTCATCACCCTGCCCACCAGTCTGATCGAACACTACGATCCGAGCGCCGAGCGCATGTTCCAGCAGTTGCAGCGCGTCTCCGGGCGGGTCGAGCGGATTTACGCACCGGTGCGCGACGACGAGATCACCCACGTCATCCGCCGTCGCCTGTTTGCCCAGATCAAAGAGCGGGAAGCGATGCAGGCGGTTGACACATTTATGGAGTACGCAACCCGTGAAGGATTACTGCCGGCAGGCGTCGAACCCTCCGAATACCGGGCGCGCTTTCTCGCGTCCTACCCCTTCCTGCCGGACGTGGTGGACGCGCTCTACCAGCGTTGGGGCAGTTTTTCCTCCTTCCAGCGCACCCGTGGCGTGTTGCGCCTGCTGGCGCTGGTGATCGCCGCGCACAAAGACCGCGACCTGCCCTTCATCTCCCTGGCGGACATCAACCTGAGCGACGCCGAGATTCGGCGCGAACTGCTCAAACATATCGGAGCGGAGTTTGACAGCGTGATTGCCGCCGACATCACCGCGCCCGATGCCGGCGCCGTCAAAGTCAGCGCCGATCTCGGCTCGGCGTACCGCGGGCTGCACCTGGGCGAACGCGCCGCAACCGCGATCTTCATGTCCTCCTTTTCCGGCGGGGTCGAAAAAGGGGCGACCCTGGTCGACATCAAGCGCAACGCCGCCACCCTCAGCAGCCCGGCAGCCGTGGTCGCCGAAGCGGTCGAGAAACTCAAAGGTCGCCTGTTCTATCTGCAATACCAGGGTGACCGATACTTCTTCTCCAACCAGGCAAACCTCAACCGCCTGCTCCTCACCCGCATGGAGAATATCGCCGACCGCGAGATTCAGGAGACCGAGAAAGCATTGCTGCGCCAGCAGGCAGGCAGCGCCCCGCTGAACGTTTTCATCTGGTGCGACCGATCGGCGGATATTCCCGATACTCCCGACCTGAAACTGATCATCCTGCCCGACGCTCACGAGACGCGCATGAACGAACTGCGCGACACCAAAGGCGAAGCCCGGCGCGTCTACCGCAACACCCTCTTCATCCTGACGCCGCTGGAGAGCGAACGGGCGCAATTTGCCGTCCTGGTGCGCCGGATGCTGGCATACCAGCGCATGCAGAATGATGCCAGCCTGAAGCTGACCGATGAGCAGCGCCGGGAGATCAGGGAGAACCTGAAGCGTCTGGAGGGCGACCTGGGCGATGCGGTGCGGCGTCTCTACCGGCAGGTCTATCTGCCGGCGCGCGAGGGTTGGAAGCGCCTGGATATGGGCTTACCCACCCACGGCGAGACCCGCCCGCTCAGCCGGCAGGTGTACGATCACCTGCGCAGCCAGGGCGAGATCCTGGAGAAGATCGCGCCGCTGGCAATCCGGGAACGATTTTTGAAAGACCGCGACACAGTTTCAACCGGACAACTCGTCCGCGCCGGTCTGGTGACGCCGGGCGAAGCGCGGGTTATCTCAGAATCCGCGTGGCGCGAGAGCATCATCGAAGGGGTGCAGAAAGGTCTCTTCGGGCTGGGCGACATGCACGAAAACCGGCCGGTGTGCCGCTCCTACAACGAAACGCCATCCGTCAGTTTCGCCGACAGCGAAGTGCTCATCCGCGACGATCTCTGCAAGGAGCAGCGCGCCCGGAAACCGACGGAAACACCAACGTACCCGCCCGCAAGCGATTCTTCGCGCCCCATCCACGACGGACCCGGCACAACGTTTAAGCCAGAACCGGCGCCGCCCATCGGTGAAGAGCAGCGCCACGATGCCGTGAGCGCGCCGAACCGCACCCTCACCCTTGCATTCACCATCCCGCGCGGCAGGGTATCCGGTCTGATGGGTGTGCTGCACTTTCTCCAGACAAAGTATGCGCATATGGAGATCACACTGCACCTGCGCGACGGCGCCCTCAGCGATCAGGAACTGGAAGAGAAGGTGATGGAAGCATTCCGGCAAATGGGGATCACACTACGGATCGACCCCGGCGCGACGCCATGGGAATAAACCACGGATGGTTTTGGGAATAAACCACGGATACACACGGATTGGACGGATGGGCACGGATATTTTTATTTAATCCGCGCTGATCCGTCACATCCGTGTCAATCCGTGTTCTATTCCTATCCGTCACATCCGTGCCCATCTGTGTTCTATTCCCCCAGCAACGCCACCAGCGCCGCAGCAGCTGGAGAGAGCCACTGACGCGCCCGGCGCGCCCAGGCATAGGTGCGCCGGTCATCGGCGCCGCGCAACGCCAGCGCGCGTAGTCGCCCCAGCGCCACCTCGCGCTGCACCGCAATCGCCTGGATTAGCGCCACCCCCAGCCCAACCTCAACGCTGCGCTTGATCGCCTCAGTTTCGCCAAGCATGATCACCGTGTCGCTGGCAAGCGTCGCGCTCCCCAGCAACCGTTCGACCGTCGCATGCAGCGCTGATCCCGGCTCGCGCGTCAGCAACGGGCGATCGCGCAATTCGTTAAGATCGACCGCCTCCCGGTTCGCCCAAATATCGTCCGGCGCGACAATCACCACCAGTCGGTCCTGCATAAACGGCGTCACCACCACATCCGGGTGCGCCGCTGGCGAGCCGACCAGCGCGATCTCGATGCTGCCCTCGGCGACCTGTTCCAGCAACGTGGCGCTGTTACCGGTGACGATGCGGGTATGGCAGTGCGGCGCGCGCTCCCGATACCGACGAAGCAACTCCGGCAACAGATAGGTTGCCAGCGTCTGACCCACGCCCAGTCGCAGGGTGTGCGCCGCAACGCCAGCAGCTGTGCGCGTCGCCTGGAGCGCCTCGTCTGCCAGCAGCGCCAGTCGCGTGGCATACGGCAACAATGCTTCGCCAGCCGGAGTTAACCGCAGGCGACGGGGACCACGTTCGATCAGCGGTGCACCGACTGCATCTTCCAGCGCCCTAATCTGCTGCGAAACGGTCGGTTGCGCCATATGCAACTGCGCTGCCGCGCGCGTGAAACTTCCTGCCCGCGCTACGGCGACAAAAATGCGCAATCGGTGAAGATCGAAGGACATGCGCCACCGTATCATTGAAATTTTCAATCAAAGTATTATAGATCATTGTTTCTCCCAATGGATCACTTCTGCTATACTGTGAAGAGACCGGAGGATTGTTCAGGAGAGACCCAATGAGCGACACCTTGCACGACCCGTTTGGCGCACGCGCCCCACTGGCAGTTGGCGGTCGCACCTTTCTGATCTATCGTCTCGACGCGCTGGCGCGACGCATCGGCGTCGATCTGGATCGCCTGCCGTTTTCAATCAGAGTATTGTTAGAAGCGCTTTTGCGCAATGTTGGCGATGGTTTTACGACGGTTGACGATGTAATCGCGCTGGCGCAGTGGACGCCCGCCAGCGCCGGGCAGCGCGAAGTGGCATTCAAGCCGGCGCGCGTGTTGATGCAGGATTTCACCGGTGTTCCGGCACTGGTCGATCTGGCGGCGATGCGCGATGCAATGGCGCGCCTGGGGGGCGACCCCGCGAAGATCAATCCTCTCGTTCCGGCGGACCTGGTGATCGACCATTCGGTGCAGGTCGATGCGTTCGGTCACGGAATGGCGCTTATGCTCAACGCCCAACTCGAGTTCGAGCGCAACCGCGAGCGCTACGAGTTCCTGCGCTGGGGGCAACAGGCATTCGCCAACTTCCGCGTCGTGCCGCCTGCCACCGGCATCTGCCACCAGGTTAACCTGGAATACCTGGCAACCGTCGTTATTGCGCGCGAGATCGACGGCGAACTGGTTGCAATGCCGGATACCCTCGTCGGCACCGATAGCCACACGACCATGATCAACGGTCTTGGGGTACTGGGGTGGGGCGTCGGCGGGATCGAAGCGGAAGCGGTGCTCCTGGGTCAGCCGCTGGCGATGCTGACCCCCGAAGTCGTTGGTGTGAAGTTGACCGGCGCACTCCGCCCCGGCGCAACCGCAACCGACCTGGTGCTGCGGGTGACCGAGATGCTGCGTCAGCACGGCGTGGTGGATAAGTTCGTCGAGTTCTGCGGTCCGGGGTTGAGTTCGCTCAGCCTGGCGGATCGCGCCACCATCGCAAATATGGCGCCAGAGTACGGCGCGACCTGCGGGTTCTTCCCGGTCGATGCCGAGACCCTCGCCTACCTGCGCGGCACCGGGCGCTCTGAGGACCTGGTGGCGCTGGTGGAAGCGTACTGCCGCGAGCAGGGGCTGTTCCGTACCGACGACACCCCCATTCCGACATTCAATACCCTCCTGGAACTCGACCTGAGCACCGTCGAACCGAGTGTCGCCGGTCCGCGTCGCCCCCAGGATCGCGTGCCGCTGGCGGACCTGAAACTGTCGTTCAACCAGGCGATGCGTCAGGTCTTCAGGCGTGATGTGGCGGTGTACGAAGGAAATGGCGCACGGCAGCGCGAACGACACGATCTGTACGCTGCTTCGCGCATACCCGTAACCCTGAATGGACGCACGACGTCGATCACGCACGGTTCGACAATCATTGCCGCGATTACATCCTGCACCAACACCTCGAACCCATCGGTGATGATCGCCGCTGGATTGCTGGCGAAAAAGGCAGTCGAGAAGGGATTGAGCGTCCCGCCCTATGTCAAAACCAGTCTGGCACCGGGGTCGCGGGTGGTGAGCGAATACCTGGCGCAATCCGGGTTGCAGGCATATCTCGACCAGTTAGGGTTCAATGTCGTCGGGTACGGCTGCACCACCTGTATCGGCAACAGCGGACCTGTCGCCGACGAGATCGCGCGGGCAGTCAAAGAGGGAAATCTGGTGGTCAGTGCGGTGCTAAGCGGCAACCGCAATTTCGAGGGGCGCATCAACCCGGTGGTGCGCGCCAACTACCTGGCATCGCCGCCGCTGGTCGTCGCCTTCGCCATTGCCGGAACGGTAGACATCGACGTGAACCGTGAGCCGCTCGGCGTCGGCGCCGATGGCGAACCGGTCTACCTGGCGGACATCTGGCCCACCGCAGAGGAAGTCGCCGAGGTGATGGCCGCATCACTCAACGCCGACCTGTTCCGTGCGCAGTATGCGAATGTCTTCACTGGCAACGAGACCTGGAACGCCATCCCGGTAAGCGGCGGCGATCTGTACGCCTGGAATCCGGACTCGACCTACATTCAGAATCCGCCATACTTCCACAATATGACGCGCGACATTCCACCATTGTCATCGATCCGCGGCGCGCGCGTGCTGGCGTTGCTGGGCGACAGCGTCACGACTGACCACATTTCGCCAGCCGGAAGCATCGCAAAAGACAGTCCGGCAGGGCAATACCTGATCACTCGTGGCGTGCAACCAGCGGACTTTAACTCCTATGGCGCGCGTCGCGGCAACCATGAAGTGATGATGCGCGGCACTTTCGCCAACATCCGCCTGCGCAATGCCATGGTTCCGGGTGTCGAAGGCGGGTACACCATCTACCTGCCAACCGGCGAGCGGATGAGCATCTACGACGCTGCGATGCGCTACCAGGCGGATGGTACGCCGCTGATTGTGCTGGCGGGCAAGGAATACGGAACTGGCTCCTCGCGCGACTGGGCGGCGAAAGGCACGTTCCTCCTCGGCGTGCGCGCGGTGATTGCCGAGAGTTTTGAACGCATCCACCGCTCGAACCTGGTGGGCATGGGGGTATTGCCGCTAACCTTTATGCCGGGCGAAAGCTGGCAGTCGCTCGGCATTACCGGTCATGAAATCTTTACTATCGAAGGGATCGAAACGCTGCGTCCAGGTCAGGAACTGACCGTGCACGCACAGCGACCCGACGGCTCAGCGTTGACGTTCAAGGTCAAAGCACGGATCAACTCGGAAGGCGAACTCACCTACTACCGGCACGGCGGCATCCTGCACTACGTGCTGCGTCAACTGGCGGAACAGGAAGAACCGGCGGCGGTGTGAAGCGTCTGTGGTTCAGAAGGGGGCTGGGGGACGCTCACAGGGTGGGTTTTCTGGAAGCACCTGCGTGCCATTTCCCGTTTCAGCCCTCAGGACGCCCAGACTCCCCCTCCTCCCCTCGTGGAAGAGGGGGGCAGGGGGATGAGGGGGCAAGAGATCTACTCCACCGGATACGAACAGACAATCAACTCCTCCACGTGCCCGCGTTTGCTCCCATCGCAGTTGATCTTGCGGCTGGCATACACCACGGACGAACTGACTGCGCGGGCAGCATACAACTCGCGGGTCAACGGCGTCGACGAGTTGCTGAGCATCACATAGACGCCACGTTCGCAGAGTTCAGCAAAGACATCCGCCAGGCGTCGCTGATCGTCGGGACCGAAGGTTTGCCCGGTGTAATGGGTAAACGATGCCGTTGCGCTCATCGGCACATAGGGGGGGTCGAAATAGACCAGATCGCCTGGTTTGGCACGGTGCAGCACATCACTGAAATCGCCAACGTACAGTTCGACGTTGCGCAACGCAGCGCTCACCAGCCGCAGGTTCTCCGGGTCGCAGATCATCGGATTCTTGTAGTAGCCGAATGGCGCGTTGAACTGCCCCTTGCGATTGAGCCGGTACAACCCGTTATAACATGTACGATTGAGGAAAATTGTGCGCGCCGCGCGCTCGATCTTGCTGCGCTGCGCAAAATCGGGTTGACGATCCCAGTTCCGCACCTCCAGGAAATAGTGCGGGTCGAGCCGGTGACGGTGATGCCAGCGCAGGGCGGTGATCAGCGATTCGACATCATCGCGGATCACTTCGTAGCAGACCATCAATTCAGAATTGTAATCGCTGAGAACCGCTCCATCGCGC
The DNA here is from genome assembly GCA_017743475.1 of Roseiflexus sp. Classification (GTDB taxonomy): domain Bacteria; phylum Chloroflexota; class Chloroflexia; order Chloroflexales; family Roseiflexaceae; genus Roseiflexus. Next base: position 7,590 of record JAGHYV010000058.1, read on the forward strand.
AACAACCCATGGTTAAAGAGGTGGAAAAAGAGCGCCCCGCCACCAACAAACGGCTCGTGGTAGCGACGAAAACGCGGCGGCAGACGACGTGCCAGTTCCGGAATTAACTGACCTTTGCCGCCCGCCCATTTGATAAACGGACGCGCCAGCGGCTGAGACTCACGTGCAAGAGATGGCTGCACCCTATACCATCCGTCCGACTGTGTCGCAGACTTGACCTTCCTCCTATGTTCGGCGATTATACCATACCGTTTGTCGGTGTTGTCTGTCTCGTGTCTGCTCCTGGAATCCATGAAAAGCAACCTATGATATGTTATACTCATTCTGAACACATGATGAATAACGGAAGCACGGCTATGTCACTCCTTCCCACTGCTACAATCAGCACGATTGCGCGCTATAATGGGGAGATCGTCACCCTCGCCGGATGGGTAGTACACAAGACCGAAAAGGGGAAACTGATCTTCATCCGGCTCCGTGACGGCAGCGGCGTTCTTCAGTGTGTCGTCTTCCGCAACAATGTCACCGAAGCAACATTTGCAGCAGCGCAGCAATTGACGATTGAAAGTTCCTGCCGGATCACTGGTACTGTCCGCGCTGATGCGCGCGCACCTGGCGGGTTCGAACTCGATGTCAACGCTATCGAAATTATTCAGATCGCGCTGGAGTACCCCATCCAGCCCAAAGAGCATGGCGTTGAATTCCTGATGGAACATCGACATTTGTGGATCCGTTCATCGAAGCAGCACGCAATCCTGCGTATTCGCGCCGAAATCATTGCTGCGGCGCAAGAGTGGCTCAACGATCAGGGGTTTGTGCGCTTCGACACGCCGATCCTCACCCCGTGCGCTGCTGAAGGCACCACCAATCTGTTCGCCACGCCCTACTTCGATCTCGGCACGGCGTATCTCGGGCAAACCGGGCAACTTTACGTCGAAGCCGGCATGATGAGTTTCGGCAAGGTCTACTGTTTTGGTCCGACGTTTCGCGCCGAAAAGTCGAAGACCCGCCGACACCTCACCGAGTTCTGGATGATTGAGCCAGAGATGGCGTTTGCGCTGCACGACGACAATCTGGCGTTGCAGGAACGTTTCGTAAGCGCCATTGTGCAACGGGTACTGGAGCGCTGCGCTGACGATCTGGCGATCCTCGAACGTGACACGAAGCCGCTAGAGCGCTGCGTGCCGCCCTTCCCACGCATCACCTACGACGAGGCGCTGAAACTGATCGCCGAACGGCATACTGATGTCGAGGGATGCACACCGCTGAAGTGGGGCGAAGACTTTGGTGCACCGCACGAAACGCTTATCGCCTCACTGTTCGACCGTCCGGTTTTTGTCGAACGCTTCCCCAGCGCTATCAAGGCCTTCTACATGGAACCCGACCCGCAGCGACCCGAAGTGGCATTGTGCGCTGATCTGCTGGCGCCAGAAGGGTATGGCGAGATCATTGGCGGCTCACAACGAATCCATGACCCGGTGCTGCTCGAGCGCCGCATTCGTGAGTATGGGCTGAACGTCGATGACTATCAGTGGTATATCGATCTTCGTCGCTACGGGAGCGTCCCGCATAGCGGATTCGGCATGGGCATCGAGCGCGCGACTGCGTGGATTGCCGGTACGCATCACATCCGCGAAACCATTCCCTTCCCACGGATGCTGTATCGCATGTACCCGTAACGCAAGAGTATGGGGCATTCACCAGCACATGATCAGCCGGACAGCGCCGATCTGCTCTTTGAAGTGATTGACCACATTCCTGTAGGGATCCTGGTCGTATCGCTACCTGACTTTCGCATCCTTGCGATCAATGCGCGCGCCTGCGCTCGCCTCGGCATCCGCATCTCGGCAACGGTTACCGGTCGTCTGTGCCGTGACGTCATCCCCCGCTTCAGCGAAGATCGCCTCGATAACCTGTGGCTTTCGATGGCAGGTCTCCAGCATGACGACTCTGTGCCTGCAACGCAGCTTGGCAGAGCAATGTCACGTCGCTGGCAGGCATACACAGTTCGCGATCAGCATGGGCAGGCTGTGCGTCTACTGCTCGTCTGGCTCGAAGCAGGCGAAACTCCAGAGCATCAGTTCGCCAGCAGTGCGCAGCACATCACCCAGGCGCTGATCTCAACCCTCGACCGTGACCAGCTTCTCGATCTCATCCTGGAACACCTCTACAGCATTGTTTCGTATGACAGCGCGGCGATCATTCTGCGCGACGACGATGGATACTACATTGCGGCGAGCCGTGGTCTGCCTGATTGCAATACGCCAACCTATCGACGGCTTCCTGAAAACGATGTGTCGCTCAACCGCATCGAAACTGCTAGTGAACCAGTGATTGTGCGTCTCTCGCATGAAGATGCGGTCGAAGCCAGGTGTCCGTTATCAAATGCGCCACGTGAATGGTTGAGCGTGCCGCTGCGCGCTCAGGGCGACGTGGTCGGGATACTCACTCTGTCCAGCCGGTTGCCCAACCGTTATACCCGTGCCGATGCTGCGCGCGCCCAGGCATTCGCCACCTACGCGGCACTGGCTGTGCGCAATGCCGAACTCTACCGCCGTGCCCGCGAACAGAGCGCCCGTCTGGCGCTTGTGAACAAAATCGCGCGGACGATTACTGCCACGCACGATTTGCGTGCGATCTTCGATCACCTAATCGACCACCTGCACGGTGTGGTTCCGCTTGATCGCGCCGAACTGGCGCTCTTTGATCGCACGGCACAGCATCTCCGGCTGATCGCCTGTTATCCGTCATCGGATAACACCAAAACGCCCCGCGTCCATTACCATGACCAGGATACGATCTTTCTGCGACGCCTGATTGAACAGCGTCAACCGATGTTGCTGCCGCTGGACGATACTGGCAATTCGCCTCTCATACAATGCCTCGTTGCAGCAGGCATCCAGTCATGCCTGGTTGTTCCTATCGTCGATAGCGAAAACCTGTCAGGCATGCTGCTACTTGCGAGCCAGCAACCGAATGCATTCCCCGCCATCGAGATCCGGACCTTTGCCGATCTTGCGCAGCATCTTGCGGTTGCCATTCAAAACGCGCAACTGCATCAGGCGCGCGAGCAGGCAATAGCGAACCTGCGCATTGCGCAGCAGCGCCTCATCCAGTCGGAACGACTGACTGCGGTTGGTGAACTGGTTGCCGGTGTGGCGCATGAACTCAACAATCCGCTCACTGCTGTGCTGGGTTTTGCTGGCATTTTGCAAGAAGTCGCGCCAGCTGAATACCAGCACGACCTGACGATGATCGTCGAAAGCGCCACCCGCGCGCGGCGGATTGTGCAGAATCTGCTGACATTCGCGCGGCAGCGTGAGACGCACCTGGAGGAGGTCGATCTGAACCTGGCTGTGCAGCAGGTGTTGAGCCTGCTTGCTTATCAGATGCGCACACACAACATTAGCATTGAAGAACGTCTTCAGCCACAGTTGCCGGTGACCATTGCCGATTCAACGGCAATCAAGCAGGTGATACTCAACCTGTTGAATAATGCGCAGCAGGCGCTGGCTACCTGGAGCGGTCAGCGAACGATTGTGGTCACAACGCGGTTGGAGTTACATGAGAATCGTCAGTGGCTCGTGCTCGAAATTGCCGATACCGGTCCCGGCATCGCGCCTGAACATCTGCCACGCATTTTTGAGCCATTCTTTACTACCAAGCCGGTCGGTGAAGGAACCGGACTGGGACTGTCGATCTGTTACGGCATCGTCAGTCAGTATCACGGCAACATTCGCGTGCAGAGTGCGCCTGGCAAGGGGGCATGCTTTACTGTCGAACTGCCAGTGCAGTCATTTGTATCAGTTCCGTCAACCAGGGAGACGACAGTTACGGTTCAACTCTCTTCGCGCTACCGTATTCTGGTAGTTGATGATGAAGCGGCAGTGACAGAATTGATCGCGCGATTACTGCGCGAACAGCAGTGTATCGTTGATATGTGCCATGACGGAGCGCAGGCGCTTGATCTGCTCAGCCGCGTCGCCTACGATCTGATCATTTGCGATGTGCGGATGCCGGGGATGAGTGGCAATGAACTTTTCATCGAATTGAAACAGCGCGCGCCGCATCTCGCGCGGCGCGTCCTGTTCATCAGCGGCGACACTGCCAGTCACAGCACACGCGATTTCTTCGAGCGGAGCGGCGTCGGTTATATCGAGAAGCCGTTTACTGCAGCAGAGTTGATCAATGCAGTGAAGCGGTCGCTTGCCAGTACGTCGTGACGCTTACGGCAGGCGGGTACGCCCGCTCACTGCACGACGCACACTGACTGCCACTGAGCGCGCGGCGCTTAGGTAGACGTTGTACACATCCGCGCGCCGCAGTGCAAGCGGTGTCGCCGCAACTAGTAGCAGCAGTGCAGGAATGTACCAGATCCAGCCAAAGGCGCTGCCCAGGAAGAAAAAGATAAGCCCTCCACCGACCATGGTATTCATTAAGGCAGTGCTGCTGCCTGCGCCGCTCAGCAGGTCGCGCAGGTTTGCCAGCACCAGGAGTGCGCCTGCTGCAACCGCAAAGTACGCCTGTACCCCAGCGCTCAACAATCCACCGATGACCGATATGATGATGATTGCCAGGATACCGATGCCGATGTACAGGTAGATTGGTGGAATGCTCAACCCGCCTCTGCCTGAACTGTTTCGATAGCCATTCCCGTTCATCACTGACCTCGTCTGCGCTCAGTGTTCCTTTTCCCTGACGATAATACGTCTGCCTGAACGTCTTTGTTGCGGCGTGGTGAGAACCGAGAACCAAGAACCAAGAACCGAGAACTGAGAACCGGAAGTCTCCTGCGGCCTGATTGCTGCATCTATCGCTCAGGGATCAGTTATCACCTATCGGCTATCGACTGTTGCCTATCGACCACTGCTGCACTGATTGTCTGCGAATGGCGCAACAACCAGCCATTATCAGCAGTGCGTGTGCCGAGGATCGCCCACGCAACGTCAGCGTCCGGCGCTGCCCACGCCAGACATCCTGACGCACCCGTGTGCCCAAACGAATCGGCACCAACACTGAATGGCAGCCAGTGCGGTTCCTTCATGCCGCGCACCTCCGGTCCCAGTCCCCACGGACAGCGATCCCAGTATAATGGCTCAATGAACCCTCCCGGTAGATGACCCGTCTGATCGGTGACTGCTGCAGTGCGCAGGGGTGGACTGAGGAAACCTGGCGGATGCCCAAGAAACGCGCGCACCAGCGCCAGAGCGCCAGCTGCATTCGTGATCAGTCCAGCCCACGGTAGCGCCAGTGATCGCCAGAACGCCGAGTTGAACGGTTCCAGTGCCGTTGCCCGGTAACGTCCGCGCACATCGGCGATGCGCGCTGGCGCGCGTGGCGGTTCTTCTCCCAGATACCCTTCGATGCCGAGCGGTGTCAGCACCAGGTCACGCAGCGTATCACGAAAACGCGCGCCAGCGCGCGCTTCCACAACCAGCGCCAGCAATCCGTACCCGATATTGCTGTAGAGCACCTCTGTTCCCGGTTGGTGGCGCAGCTTCGCTCGCAGGCATGCACGCCCCAGCGCTTCCCACGTCAATCCTGGCTTGTAAGGAGCATCATTGGCGCTCAGGTCGATTGAAAATCCGGCAGTGTGGCAGAGTAGATGACGGATGGTAACTCCGGGATGCGGCGCTTCCCGATGGAGAAACCGGTCAACCGGATCGTCGAGCGAAATCAATCCGCGATCAACCAGACGCAGGACGGCGAGCGCGGTTGCAAGTTTGGTGATCGAGGCAACTGGAAAGAGATCGTCGGGGGTGAGCGGACGTCCGTCAGCGTCTGAACCGACTGCACATATATCCGGCTGCCGGTTGCCGACTGCCAGAGCGACAACCACACCGGGAATGCGCCCCGACGCAACCAGCGACTGGGCGGCAGCACACGCTGCAGCAAGACGAGAGATGCTGTTCATAACGTTATGCGTTCTTCTCTAGCCCGCGCAGGCAGGCTTTGACCCGCATAGCCGAGGACTTATAGTCTTTGAATCAATAAACCTGATAATCTTGATTGGGCAACACCAGCGCTGTGCCTTCACCGGGCGCAACACCGGCATTGCGCAGAGGAATGGCAAAGCGGAGTGCCAGGCGGTCGAACGTGGCATAATCGATGACCCGACTGTAAAACAGGATCTCCAGTGCAGCCGGATATTCGCACGCTGCTGTCACCAAACAGATCGGGCAACGTACTATCCAGCACAGCGATCCTGGCAGGAACGCCAGGATCATACCAGCCAGATCAGGGACGTGCAGACATATTACTCAACTCTCCGCCGCTGCGGACGAGACCAGTGCATCGAGTGTCGCCAGTGCGCGATCAAGATCAGCTTCACGCACCAGCAGATGATCGCGGCTGAACCCGGAAATTGCAACAATCGGCACGGACGCTGCCGCCAGCGCTTCGCTGATGACCGCAAGGAATCCGGTCAGGTCGTGCGGCAGATCAATCTCGAAACTGATCACTCGATATGGACGTTCGACGCGGGCACGCGGAAATGCTGGACTAAGACTGCGCCAGTCACTCTCCGGTAGAATGAAGGTAATGATGTCGGGTGCAACGAACAACTGCCACAGGCGCGCACGCAGACCTCCCAGCAGGCGGATTGCAACCGCCGACTCGCGCGGGTCGATCCCTGCCAGAACGTACCGTTCTGGTAACGCTGACCAGCGCATACGCCGCAGGATGTCGGGCAGGCGTGGATCGTGCAAACGACACATGGAAGACCTTCCTCTCAGAAGACATCTTTGCCCTCAAGTCGCCGCGCCAGGTTTGACGCACGCTGATGAAGCGTTTGATGGGCGGTTGACCACTTTTGGGCGTTCGAGTTGCGGCGGATGACGGGCGTACCTGATGATTTCCAGTTGCGAGTCGAGTAACAAGCAGTCGGTGCAACATCAATAACGCTCAGACGCACAGTCGTACTTCCGGCGACGACAACAGTTGTGCGCGTCAGGTCCATCAGGTCAGAAACTCCAGCAACAGATGCTGAAACGCTTCCGGTTGCTCGTCCATCGGATGGTGCAGCGCTCCCCGCATTAGCACGAAGCGCGCTTTCGGAATAGCTGCCGCCACGCGCTGCGACAGACGGGACGGCACGACGGCATCGAGATTGCCGTTGATCACCAGAGTTGGCACGCCCACCTGGTCCAGCCGACCGTCGAGCGAATTGACGAACAGCGCATTCAGCAGACGATGCAAACCCTCCGGGTCGTGACGTGCAGCAAATGCCGTGCGACGAACTCCGGGAAGGATGCGGGTCATGGCGGTGATCGGTCGCCATTGGCGTGCCAGCGCATCTACCCCGCGGTAGAGGAGGAGTGAGGCGCGCAGGGCTGCCCAGCCATACCCGTCCTGCAAGAACAGGCGCGTGTAGGACGGCATTGCCGTCCCCAGCGCTGCAGGCGCCACCAGCACCAGACGTTCGACCATCTGCGGATGCGTGAGAGTCAGTTCCAGCGCGACATTGCCACCCATCGAGTGCCCTACAAGCGCAAACGAGGTCAACCCGCGCGTTGTGCAGAATGTTGCAACGCGCTCTGCAACCTGCTGCATCCGTTCAGTGCCATTGATCGGCGAGCCGCCGTGACCGGGAAGATCGGGGGCAAAAACGCGGGCACGCGATGCCAGCACGGCGCATGTGGCGCGCCAGATCTCTTTTGTGTCGCCCCAACCGTGCAACAGCACTACTGCGCGTTCACCAGCGCCGACAACGCTATAGCGCAGGCAGCTTGTTGCACAGAATGCTTCGGTCGGCGAAAGAACTGGTGTCTCAATCATCGGGATGTGTAGTGTTGATTTCGTATGTATGATACCACACGATGCAGCAATTATGCGAGGTTAGAGGAACTGTTCGCGCCTAGGGTCACACGCGCGCCTGGGAGCGAGGGCGTCTCGCCCTTGTCGCGTCTACGAAGGCAGGATGCCCTCACTTCAAAACGAACGACGCGGGGAGAAGCAACTGCTTCTCGACCCGCGTCTCGCACCCCCCAGCCACGTCACGAACACGCGCCCTGGATCAGGCGCATCCGTCCATGTTCCGTACCATTCGATATGCCACTCAGGTCGCGTTTACCGTCCGGCGTTCAACGTTCCACCGTCATTTATGCAAACACCACACGATCCACTACCATTGCCACGAAAAGGATCGCCAGGTAGAGCAGCGAATACTTGTACAGTGCCCAGGCAGTTGTGGTTGTTCCGTCGCGGCGCAGTTTGAGCGCGTAGTGCAGGAACAGGCTGCCGGACACTGCCGCGCTCAGCAGGTAGGCCCATCCAAGCATCCCCAGCACCGGAGGCAGCGCCGTGAGCGCCAGCATGGCCAGTGTGTAGATCACAATCTGGCGGCGTGTTTCCTGATCGCCCTCCACCACTGGCAGCATCGGCACACCAGCGCGGGCATAATCCTTCTGCCGGATGAGCGCCAGCGCCCAGAAGTGAGGTGGCGTCCAGAAGAAGACGATCAACCAGAGCAGCAACGCCTCCGGCGCAAGCGAACCGGTGACCGCCGCCCAGCCGACCAGTGGCGGAAATGCGCCTGCACCGCCGCCGATGACGATATTGTGCTTCGAGGTGCGCTTCAGCCAGATCGTATAGATGAAAACATAGTAGAGAAAGCCAGCCAGCGCCAGTATCGCCGCCAGCAGGTTCACAAACAACGCCAAAATAACGAATGCCACGACGCCAAGCGCAATGCCCAGCGCCAGCGCGTGCCACGCCGGGATGCGCCCGCTTGGGATCGGGCGGCGACCTGTGCGTCCCATGTTCACATCAATATCTCTATCCAGATAACAATTGATGGAGTGCGAGCCGGACGCCATCAACCAACCGCCGAGCGTCGTCCACAGCACCAGCGACAACTCCGGAATGCCAGCCGGTGTGATGTACATGCTGGTGATCGTTGTCAGAATAAGCAGCGAAATCACCCCCGGCTTGGTCAGGCTGATATAGTCCTTCAGCAGTGACGGCTTACCCTCCAGCAACACCGTATCGGTCAAGCCGGGGCGCGCCACACTTGCCGGTCGTGGCGGCACCGTAGCGGGAAACGGTCGCCGCAACGCCAGCGTTGTCAGCACAACCAGCGCCCCCCATGCTGTTGCGCTCAGCCCCAGGTGCATCAGGCGCGCGACCGCCACTGGCTGCGATTCGCCGCCCTGCGCTAGCAGCACCTGCGCCAGACCGACCAGATTCTGTATCAGCATCAGCCCCAGCGCCCACGTAACAGCGATCCGCAGCGAACGCTCGTGCCGGATGCGCCAGGTTTGCACCGCCAGCGCCGCAATCAGCAGGGTTGCGCCGCCCGCCAGCCCGCGGTGCGCCAGCGCAAGCCAGGCGCCATCGCCGGTCATCTCGCAACCGGGCCATGTCTGGCATGTCCACAACGTGCCAGCACTCGTGTTGATTGCCCCAAAAATGACCGCCAGATAGAGCACGCCAGTGGCGGCAAAGGCAAGCGTCAGATATGCGCGCCGCGCCGACGCAGCACGCCCGCCTAACCGCACCGGCGCCACGCCAACGCGCATACCGGTGTATATCGCAAGCGCCGCGCCCAGGGTGAACATTGCGATGCCACTTACCGCTGCACCGGTCAGTGCAGGGACGATACCGCCCGCCAGCACCGCGCCATACGCAATCAGCGCCAGCACAACGAGCAACCAGGGGAAACGAAGAAGGGGGAAAAGGATGGCACGCGCATGCTCACGGCGCATATCGGTACTCCTCCTAAAGGCAGGATGATGAAGTCCACAGATGCATGCGTTTCGTCGCACGAGGCATCTGATGCACCGAGTCTATCACACGAAATACATTGTGTCAAACTTCACAAAGAAAAGAAATAACAACCCTGGATAACGAGATGCTAACCGTTCAGGCGCTTCGATCACATGCGCCAGAAGTCGTATGCCCCCAACACTGCGGCTACATCGTCATTCGGGTGAATGACGACGACCGCATACCCGGACTCTTCCAGGGTGGTGCGCAGGGCAGCGGGGTCTTCACCCGCTTCCGGGCAGAGGATGCAGTAGCCTGGACGATAGACAAGGTGTGGACGGAAGCCGTCCAGATCGGGCAGGATCTGGTCCGGTTCACGCCCTCCCAGGTCGCGGATGGCAGTCAGCACCCGTGCAATGGCGGGAGAGACTGCGGGTAGCGCGGTGTGCTGCGGTTCATTGCGATCATCACGGTGCTGGCGTTGCACCCGTGACCGGGACAGGTCGATCAGGAGATTGCGGATGGAGCGGCGGTCGAGCAGCGCGTGGTCGGGCTGGTTGCTGTACGAGAGCAGGCAGCGGTAGCATGCGCGCACGCATTCTCCGACATCGCTGCGCTCCTGTCCATGTTCATCGTAGTGGCAGAGTTCGAGCGCAGCGCGCGCAACCCGCGCAAGCGCTTCCGGCTCCTCCACCAACCGTCGCAGCACTCCCGCCCCTCCCTCGGCAGCTTCCCAGAAGATCAGGCGCGTCGTCGCGCCTGAGCCGAGACGTCTGGAACTCAACTCTTGCTCTTCGAGCTGGAATGCGACGGTGATGCCGAACTGCAACGCATACTGCAGGCTTGCCGCAACCTGTTCCTGTGCGGCAAGCGACGGTGGCAGTTCAACAACGAGCAGATTGCGCGTGTCGCGCACCACCAGACGCACACCTGTGCGCACATCTTCGTTCCGCTGCCCTGGATCAGCTTCGTTATCATCGTCATCAGCAGGGTCGCGTCCCCATTCGCCGCTACGCACGTTGAGCGCAAAGCCGTTATTCGAGCGCTTCCAGCCGTGGTTCACCTGCCAGATAGTCGCCGTCGGCGCATAGGTGAGTGCAATATGCACCTGGCGCCCTTCCGCCATCTCTAGATGAACATCGACCGTGTCACGGCGAGCGCCATGCAATCCCCGCGCAAACTGGTAGAACATTTCCAGATTGTACCCCTTGCGGATACGTTCTTCTTCTTCACAGGTGATCCGGTCAGCAGGAGTGGCAATGACGGTGCTCATCTCGAAGAGGGTCGGCAATACCGTTGCATTCTGGCCAGTGAGCGGTATGCCGCACTGATCGCAAACATCCGCATCGCTGCCCTCGTGGAAGTAGCCGCAGGCGCGACAGATCTTTGCGCGCAGAAAGCGGCGACTTGCATCGCCAGCCGGGAGGGTGGTGCGGGTCACGCGATACTTGCGACCTTCGTGGTAAATGATGTTTTGCGGACCAAACTCGCGGATTGCCAGGAAGCGCGGTCGAGCCAGGTAGACCCCTTCTCCCTGTTTGTGCGCCAGAAACGCGCGCACCGGCAGACGCGGGAAGTTGTAACCTGGGAGAAACCCTTCGCTGGCGAAGTAGCGGTAGGGGTAAAAGTCGCTCTCGCTGCTGGAACGGCTCTCGTGGCTGCACAGCAGGTCGATCTGGCGTTTCGCTTCTTTCTCACGCTGTTCGGCATCATCGGCAATCTCGCGCGTGCCGATGCCCCGGTGCCAAGCGTCGATAATGTTGCGCGCTTCGTTTAACTGCGCCCGTGCATCGGTGTAGAGTTGTCGCCAGCGGTTGCAAGCCTCGTCGAAGTGATGCGGCGCGTCGTTAATGACCCGCTCCAGCCATCCCTCGTCGAACCATTCGCCTGGAAGAGATGCGAGCAGCCCGCCGAAGGCGCGCCGCGCCCGGGCGACACACGCTGCCCGGCGGGAATCGTCCAGCATGATGTGTTCCCGCACCTCCGGTTTGAGCGGCAGGTCTGGCGCGCCAGCGTCGATCAGGTCGAGCATTGAGCGTTTCAGATCGAGACCTGTTTCTGCCAGCCAGATCGCGTGAACATGCGCCTTCAGCAAATCTTCGTTGGTCAGGTCGATCTGCGGCGCTGCCACCGCGCCAGCGACCATGTCCTTCGGGCGCTGAAAGAAATACTGGTCGTGCCCGCTGGCGGTCGAACAGTAGGTGATGACCAGCGCGGGTTGACCACTGCGCCCCGCTCGCCCTGATCGCTGCGCGTAGTTGGCAGGGGTCGGCGGCATATTGCGCATATGAACAACGTTCAGGTCGGAGATGTCGATCCCCAGTTCCATCGTTGGCGAGCAGAAGAGCACCGGCAGTTCGCCTTCACGGAAGCGTCGCTCACGCTCCTGACGGTCTTCCTGCGTTACCTGTCCCGTGTGCTCCCGCCCTTCGATTCGCAGCAACCGCTCTGGCGGACGGAGGTAGAACCTGGAAAAGAAGGCATTCGCCGGGGTGCGAGCAGCGCCGTTCTTCATGTCGTCAGACGCTGCACGCGCAACAGTCGTCATCCGCTGGGAACGGATCGGATCGGGCAGCGGCAGCGTCCCATCACCAGGCAACCACAGCAACGCATCGCGCCGGATCTGAAACGCGCGCGGTCCGCGCCGTGCAGTCACATCAACCAGAATCCCCGCGCCCATCAGGATCTCGAACAACGTCGTCAGCAGCGTCGCATACTCCTGATCATCGAGCGGCGCTTCGAGCGCGCTCCAGGCTGCCGATGAGCGCAGGAAGCGCCCTGCGCGGCTGTATCGGGAGAGGCTTCGCGCGCCGGGAACGTTCGTATCGTCGCCAGGGAGCACGAAGCGCGTCGCCATGCGCAACCCATTTGGGCGCTTTTCAGCTTCATCGAAGACCCATGGCTCTTTGAGCGCGGCATCGACGCGACGGATCAATTCTGGTTGCCGTTCCGGATCGAGACAGGGTGCATCGATTGCTAGTTCGCGCCGCATATGGTCAAGCAGTGCACGGATGGTGCGCTCGCGCTGATCAGGTGGCGTAGCTGCCAGAACCGGGTAACGCTGCCACGGTCGATCATCAGCACAGAGATCGTGCAGGTCGAGATAGTCGATCCGCAGCAAACCACACTGTTCCAGGTTGGGTTGCGTCACACGCCAGGATCGGCGCAGGTCCTCAAAGATGCGATACTCCAGATATGCAGTCAGCACTTCCTCGTTGCGTCGCCGGGCGCCGCCATACTCGCCGACGGTGCGCGCATACGCCTCCTGCGGCAGGTTGAGTTCCCTGAATACTGCCGGTGCGATAGTCAGGTGGGTCAATGGATTGGAAGGCGAAGCTTTCTGCAGCGCAGCAGCAATTGCAGCCCGCAACAGACCGACAGCGGCAAAGTCGTTGAAATGGCCCGCCTGCAACGACGCATCCTGGCGATTATCGGTAAAACTGAGCAATTTGCGCGCTTTCGGATCGAGGTCGGTGGCGCGCATTGCTTCAATGGCGCTCAGCGAAATCAGCGTGGTCGCTGTGCTGCGCCCCTCGCTGCTCAGGCGCGCCAGTTTCCGAAAGTCGTCCCTGTCTCTGCGGGTGTACACCGCGCCGCAGGAGAGGCATGTGAGAAACGGCGCAGCAAGAAACCAGGCGTCCACTGCACCGCCAGGACGGGCGCCAACCCGCTCCGGATCGAACGTCTTACCGTCGGGGCGCACGTACAGGCGTTTTGGTACGAACCCGCGATACTCCTTCTTCAGTGTGCGCCCGTTGCGGCGTACATTGAACCACGTGTCGGGCAACGTATCCTCGAGTTCCTCGCTCCAGACATCGACGCCGACCAGCAGGTATCCGGCGCGCGCCGGTTCGGTCACATCCTCACCGCGCAACATCGGGTGTCGCGGGACAACCTGCCCAAGTTCCTCATCGTAGGCGCAGAGTGCATAATGCTGACCACATTCGCGGCAGAAGACAAGCGGGAAGAGTAACCGATCACCGTCTGAACCGGCAACATACTGCTGCCCTTCGAGCGTCAGATGGCGCGCTGGCGGAAGTTCCAGCGTGCTATACACGGCGCTGCCCTGGGAGATGAACTGGTGCAGTTTGAAGGCAAAACCCGGATTGCCCTGCGGGTCTCTGACGTTGCTGCCCAGAGCGAAGAAATGGCGGAGATACTCCTCGCACCGTTCGACAGGAACGCCAGTCTGCTGCGCAAGCGCCTGCGCACCATCGCGCAGCGTGCGTGGCTCGGCGCGGCGCCGGCGTCCCTGCGCATCGGTGCGCAAACTGAAGGTCTGTTCGATCCACTGCGCCAGCGGATGGTGTTGAAAGGCATTCCAGTCCAGGCGTTCCGGCAGATTATCTTCGAGAGCAGCGCGCAACTCTGCATCTGTGAGCGATGTCGCAGGGGTTGCGTAGATCAGCGTTTCCTCGATCACCTGATCGGCAGTAAACGGCACGCCGAAGATCGTCTGAGCCACACTGGCGACAGCTGCTCGTTGGTCGTCAACCGACTCGCCGCTGACGATGGTGGCGCTGGTGCCAATGCAGATCAGGTTCGGATTGCCGCAGCGCTCGCGCAGACGCCGCATCAGCATTGCCACATCGGCACCCTGACGCCCACGATAGGTATGCAGTTCATCAAGCACCACGAATTGCAGGTTGGCGGCGCTGGCATCGACGAACGCAAACTCGTCAGGACGCGTCAACATCAATTCCAGCATTACATAGTTGGTTAACAGAATATGTGGCGGGTTCTCCTGAATGCCCTTTTTTTCCTCGTCGCTTTCCTGACCAGTGTAACGCGCAAAACGCACCGGACACCCGCCAGACGCATTTGCAAAGAAACGATTGATTGCCTGCGCCTGTGAGTTGATCAGCGCATTCATCGGGTAGACAATGATTGCCCGAACACGCCCATCTTCGGGACGGTTGCGCAGGATGTGGTTGACAATCGGGATGATATAGGTCAGGCTCTTGCCTGAACCGGTTCCGGTCGTCACCACATAGTGCCGACCGGCAGCAGCCATATCGATGGCCTGTTTCTGGTGGCGGTAGAGATGCAGGGATGATTTCGTCGCTCCGCCGACCTGAAAAATATCGCGGCAGAGCGGATGCAGGACACCCTGTTCAACAAGCTCGGCAACCGTGAGGGAGCGGTCGTAAGCGGGTGAGAGTTGCACAAGGGCATCGGGCCAGAGTTTGCCGCGCGCAAGTTCTTGCTGCACAAACTTACGAATATCGGGATCGAGAATGTTCAGAAAACTTTGCGTATATGCGGCGAACTCATTAACGATATGGTCGCGCAATTTGAAGATGTCCATAGCCACTACCCGACATATTTTTGTCCCGCCTGGAAACGACGAACGGTTTCTTCAATCAGGCGCACGGCAGCGTCTCTGCGTGCAGCTGTGCCAGCAGTCACTTCCCAGCGCGCCAGACCGCGCTCACTCTGCGAGGCGCGCTGTGCAACCTGCGTCCATTCTTCGGTCAACGTCGTATCAGCGTCGATCACGAAAGGGAGACCATCCCGGAGCAGAGTTGCATCCATGGCAGCGCCGTCTGCCATTCGATGCATCGCATGCCAGCCATTCCGCACAAATGCCTCCTCGACTGCCGCCAGCGCTGCTGCGCGCAGGTCATCATTCGGAAAATGATATCCCCATTCGCGCTCACGGAAGGTCGTCTGTTGCAGATCGAGCAGGTCGCGGTACAGCGTCGGATCTTCCCGCCACGCGCGCGCCGTCAACAGGGCGTAGAATAGAGTGTTTTCAATCGGGAAAACAGCGCCATCCCGTCGCAGATTGAGATAGTAGTGCGCCGATTCCTCCACAGCAGCAATGAAACCGGTAGCTGCGTTCTTTCCGAGCGCCTGTTTGATCTGCGAATGACCATTGCGAATGACATGCACACCGAATCCCTGCCGCGCAATGCGAATGATTGCTAGCGGGTTGGCTTTCAGATCGACATACAGGTTAGGTTGCGGTATGTCGGGGAAGAGTGCACGCAGGCGCGGCGCCAGCGCGATCAGGTTGAACGCCGGGCTGATCTGCCGTCCATCCGACGCAACAATATCAAGCCGATCACCATCGCCATCGAAAAACATGCCAAGGTCGAACCTGCCGCTGCGCAGCACCTCAAGCGAAGGCGCAATCGACGCATGCACAACCGGATTGGGCGCGCCTGAAGGAAAATGACCGTCTGGCACCAGATTGCGCGGCTCAATCTCCGCGCCAGCAGCGGTGAATGCCAGGATCATCTCCTGCCCGGCTGCGCCGGAGAGAAAATCGAGAACGATCCGCAACCCCGCCAGGTCGCCCGGACTGACGTCAGCCAGACGCATCGAGTCGCGCACATAATCGTCGAGATAATTGACGATCCGCAGCTTTCCGCCGCCGATGCGCCGCGGCTGCGCGCCCTGTTCGTACAATCGGCGAATGGTCTGTAACCCGCCGCCGGGACCGCACCCATTCGCAATCGGTTGCACACCCGGCGCGATGATCTTCTGCCCCGTGTCGCCGCCAGGGTTGTGCGATGCGCCGTACATCACACCAGCCGCGTCGGGATGGCGCAGACACGTATAGTAGAACAGACAGGCGGAACTGACCTGCGGCGCCGCCAGCACGTCGAACCCAAGATCGCGAAAGATACGAATGCCCTGTTCGAGATACCGCGCGCCGGAAAGACGCGCGTCGCGGCAGAGAATAACCTTCTGAACCCCCAGGTTCTCGCGAAAATAGTATGCCTCAGCATATGCTAGAAGCTCGGACAGGTCGAGTGTCAACTGCTGCGCTGGCGTGCGAATATCACAGGCTTTGAACATGCTCAGATCAAGATGGGTCACACATGTACTCCTGCTACGTCCTGAGCACAGATTGAGCGCAAACGCCCGTGACGATTGTAGGGGAAGCGCGGAGAAGCGTCAATCCCCTGAGCAGTAGCGCATGATACAATGTCTTACAGGACGACTATCACGACCCGACCAGAGTTCGTAAGCAGTTCTCATATTGGTGAGACAGGTGAACACGTTGTGTTGGGCAGCCACAATGAGCGTCGTGTTCTACACGCAGCTCAGAATGATGAATTTCAAGAATAAAATCCAGTATAGTCCACGCAGTTGAGCTTCGCCCCGCATAGCCGAGGGCTGATCGTAGCCGATAGTCGATAACCGATAGCCGATGGTCGATAGGGTCGCCGTTGGAGTTCGCGTTCCGAGCAGGCGGGCTTCGCATTCCAGAGCTAAGGGCCTTAGCCTCACGGCAAGGGCAAATATCGGATTTAATGCTCAGTCTTCATCAGCTTCACGGCCAGAATGAATACCGGTGCATATTCTTGCTCCACAGCCAGAACGTTCGGTATACCGGATTGAATGGCTGTAGCGGATGCATCGCTGCCGTTCCCTGGAAGATTGCTCCGCTGCTAGAAGGGCGTGGAGCGCTGACCGCACACCTGGCACGAAAGATCCCCTCATTCATGCGGGAATGGAGATTGTTATGCTTGATCTATTCATGCGTTGGATGCGCACGCTGCCATACACCGATGTGACAGCATACCGGCAGGCGACGCTGCTCCAGACGATGCTGCTGGCAGTGGCGGCGCTTTCGTTCGCCGGGTCATTCGTGACACTCCTCGCGCCGTTGCCGATGACAGAACGGTTGATCGTTATGGGCATCATCTGGACCGGGGTTCCGGTGCAACTCACAGGTATCGTGATCTTGCGGCGCGGTCACTTCTCGGCGGCGCTTATGCTTGGTTGTATCGGGCTTCTCCTGGTGATCAGCGTAGCGCTGCTTACCACCGGTGTGCGCAGCAGTGGGGCGATGCTGTTTACCTTCGCTCTGCCAATAGTGCTTGCCGGGTTGATGGGTCATGAGCGCCTGGTCACGGCGACGATTGTGCTGAGCAGCATCAGCGTGGCCGTTACCTCTATTCTTGAGACGCTCGGTGTTCCGTTGGTTGGGATTGCCGCGTCCCGTCCAGGAAATATTGGCGGCGATCTGGGCGGATTTGTGGTCGTTGCAATTGTGCTGGGCATTTTCACAATACGGTTTGGTCAGACACTGCGGGTTGCGCTGCACGAATTGCAGCAGCGCAATCAGCGTCTGGAAGAACTCCAGGCAACGCTGGAAACTAGAATCGCTGAACGCACCCAGGAGTTGCAGCGGGCGCTGGCAGAGGTCGAAGCGCGTGCCGCTGCCCAGGAGCGCCTGCTGGAGGAGAATCGTCAGCAGCGCGCGATCATTCAGGGGTTGAGCGTTCCAGTATTGCCGGTCAGCGCCGATACCCTGGTTGTGCCTCTGGTGGGTGCGCTCGATACGGAAAGGTTGCAGACATTGCAGAGCCGGGCGCTGCATGCGCTCGAACGTTCCACAGCACAGCGCCTGATCCTGGACATCAGCGGCGTGCCGCTGGTAGATAGCCAGGTTGCCCAGGGTCTGCTTGCGGTTGTCCAGCAGGCGCGGCTGCTCGGCGCAGAAGCGGTGCTGGTTGGTATTCGTCCCGAAGTTGCGCAGGCATTGGTCGGAATCGGCGTCGATCTCCGCCGGATGCGCACGTACCGTGATCTGGAGGCGGCGTTGCATGATGGGAAATGAACGCGATCTCTGCCTAGTGATCGGCGGCAACGGGTTCATCGGGCGTCACCTGGTTGAGTTGCTGCTCCGTGAAGGACGCCCGGTGCGCGTGTTTGACCGGACACCCTGCAACGATCCGCGGGTTGAGATGTTCCAGGGCGATATTCGCCGCGCCGATGAGGTGCAGCGCGCCTGCGCCGATGCTGCGGTTGTCTTTCAGTGCGCCGCTGTGGTGGACTGGCATCCAGGACATGAGCAGACGCTCTACGAGGTAAATGTTATCGGCAACCGTAATGTAATCGCTGCCTGCACCGCGCGTCGCAACACGCGACTGGTGTTCACCAGTTCTATCGATGCCGTCTTCAGCGGTCGTCCGATCCGCAACGGTGACGAAACATTGCCCTACCCCACCCGCCATCTCTCCTTCTACGGATATACCAAAATGGTTGCCGAGCAGGAGACACTCGCTGCTACAGGACGCAACGGGTTGATGACATGCGCAATCCGCCCGGCAGGTGTGTACGGTCCGGGCGATCCCTATCGCATGCCGACGGTCGTTGCTGAGGCGCGCCGCGGCAGCCTGGTGCGCCTGGGCGATGGACGGGCGCGCTTCAACCATGTTTATGTCGAAAATGTCGCCTATATGCACATCCTCGCTGCCGAACGTCTCACACCCGGTTCGCCGGTTAACGGGCAGTGCTACTTTGTGACCGACCAACCGGCACGCAACTTCTTCGACTTTGTTGAGTCGTTCGTGGTGGCAATGGGGCTGCCTGCTGCACGGCGGACAATTCCTTACCACATAGCATACGCACTGGCAACTGTGCTGGAAGGCTGGGCACGCCCGACCCGCGGACGCTTTGGCAAGCCGCTGCTGACCCGTTCGGTTGTGGCGTCAACGTGTGTCGATTGCTGGTTTACATCGGCAAAAGCGGTGCGCGATCTGGGGTATGCACCTCAGGTGTCCGAAACCGACGCTTTTGAGCGCACGCTGGCATGGCTGAACAAACAAGGGCAGGTCTTCTAGAAAGCCGCTGCGTTCCTTGCCACGCACCTGCGACAGCCCCACTATTCTTCCATCCGCATCGATCTGTTTTGCAGCTAGATAAGCAGGTAATCCAGGCATTGTACGGATGTTGCCAGCAAGCGAGTAGATAAACCTGGCGCTAGTCGCCAGGCACCACCTCACGAATGACATGCCCCAAAGGCGCGCAGCGCCGTGCTGGGTCGTGGCTGATCGACGGATGCGTTTTCGCCATGCACACTGGTGACCATACAGTTCAATGTCGTCGTCAGTCAGCCTGAGGTCAGCAGTGACGGCGCGGATGGGGCGGAGACACGCCGCCTGAGCAATGCCAAGATTGGAAAGCGTAGCTGCTCCCTCGAAGCATCATACTGCGGCTGCGTCGGTGCAACCGTATTCGCAGCATACCGAACAAACGCAGTGACGAGCATGCAAGTTGTTGGAACAGTGGCTGAATATCCGGCTACCAGAATAGTCTTATGTTTCAAGAATGACCCAGTATAGCCCGCGCAGGCGGGCTTTGCGCCATATAGCTGATGGCTTTAGCTAACGGCAAAGAGAAGTATGCCGAAATCTCGGCATATCCGCAGTTCTCACAGAGACTGAACAAACAGCCAGAAGCGGGCGCATCGCGCGACACGGCAGACCCGAACAAGGGTCAACGTATCTGAGAACTGCTACAGATTCTTCTTCACCAGGGGCGACGACAAGATACGTACACGTGGTTGCATCTCCCAAAAAACTGTGCCTACGAAGGGCTATGCTCCCAGGCGAATTGGCACGCCGTGGGTGATTGCAGGGTCGAGATCGACCGACGCACCGCCACAGAGTTCCAGTGCACAGGGTCCCTCACGGCGGTGGCGCTCATTCAGGGCAATCAGCACAATTGCCGACGCCCCCAGTTGAAAGGAGACGCCTTCTGCAACGGTTGTGCCTTCGATCCCCAGCAGCGCGCGGTAGCGTGCAGCGCTCACTGCCGGATCACGTGTCGCAACCAGCACCCGCGCAATGCCGGTTGCACCATTGCGGTGCAAGCGAGCTGCCCCCGTCGGAACCCGCAGGTCGCGCGGCGTCACATCACTGCACAGGAAGGGCAAATCAGGAGTAGCAAGGCGGGCAGTCTTCCAGGCGATACGCACTCCGTCGGGGCGTTCCCTGCCGCCAGAGAAAGGACCGGCGATGTCCAGCCCGAGCATACGCGCTGCGGCGATATCATCATCAATTGCACCGGGCAGCAGGGCAAAATCGATGAGACCCTCACCCTCTGCAACATACCGCCACCAGATATGATCCGGCGCCTCGCGGCGAAAGGCGATCAACTCCAGGTAACTGCCATCGGCGAGCGCAACCAGCGCATTATGAGTTGCGCCGTCGGCGTGCACCCCGCCCGGAGTCACGGTAAACCCCAGCGAAGCATAGTCGTTGGTTGCCGCTGCCAGGTCATGGACGAGAATGACCATGTGGTCGATAGCGTGTATCATTGCTGAAAAACCCCTCAAATAGCGAATCATAATACCGACGAACAAAGCGAGACCGTTCACGGTTGTAGGTCAGCCCAATGCGCAGAGTCGTTGGGCAAATAGATCATCGGCATTGAGCGCAATTGCTGGCGCCACCGGCGACGTGATCACATCACCGGAGAAATACTTCTGGATGCAGGCATACTGATTGTGCATCGGATGCATACACTGTTCGACGACGCGCTGTTCAACTTCCACGATCCAGGTTTCAGGAATGCCAGCCGCGGCATAGCGGAGCAGTTTCTCAATGCAGTCATACTGCACTCATTGTAGTATGCCCGGCACCGATAATAGCGAGGTTATCTCGTATCACATTAATAAGCATGGTCTGCTGGTGTTCGTTCACTCTTCGCGTCGGTTGCCACGGAGCGAGGGCTTCCTGCCCTCGTAATGCGGTCGCTGGTACGATGCCCACGCTCCTGTAATAGATCGCATCGCTGCATGCGGGCATGATGTCCATGCACCCAGGCAGTGCGGAGATGAACATCGTTCCGGCGCGCCAGGAAACGCGGTAATCACCTGTCCGCCCAGTACGACACCAGGCGTCCCTGCGGATCGTACAGTGCGCCCGGATCGGTTTCACGGTTGTTCCAGATGTTTCCGCCGGCATGCTTGAAGGCGCGCGTCTTGCCTGGTTCCAGCGCCCCGCCGATCCCCTGGTGGATCTGGCTCCCTTTGATGCTGCACATGATCCATCCGTCCAGGTTGACCGTTGTGGTGCTCACATTCTTGAGCGTGACCGTTTCTGTGCGCTTGTTAACGTCGACAATGGCAACCGGTGCATTTGGCGCATGCGAGGCGTTTGGATCGGGTTTGCAGTTGTTGAACGACCGCGGGAGCGGGTTGCTCGCCGCCGCAGTGGGGGCGGCAGTGGGGGCAGCAGTGGGCGCTGGCGTTGCACCTGCACCTGCGGACGTTCGCTCGCCGTTGCAGGCGTTCGGCGACCAGAGACCGACCTGCGCTTCGCGTGCTGCGCGCTGCGCCGCTTTGAACTGATCCTGATACTTGTACGGCAGATTGAACGTATACTCGAAACCGTACCCCTGCGCGATGATCTCATAGTTGACCAACCGACCATCAGGCAACCAGACAAAACGCAGCAACCGGTTGTAGCGGTCGCGATCCCCCTGACTCGCGTCAGATTCGAGCAGCACCGTCTGACCATCCAGGAGTTCTTTGAGGAACCGCGATGCTTCGCGCCCGAAACATTCGACCGGACGTGAGGGATGCACCGACTCCGGCGTATCGATGCCGAGCAGTCGGATGCGCACCGTGCGCCCGTTGAGAGTCGCATCAACCGTGTCGCCGTCCACAATGTTCGTCACCGTTGCGCGTTC
>JAGHYV010000172.1 GCA_017743475.1 Roseiflexus sp.
TGTCAATCGTTTGGAATGCGCCCGGTCGATGAACGAACGATCAGTTCAGTCTTGACCGTCACGCGCATGCGTTCCGGTTGTTCACCGTCGATCAGACGGCAAACCAGATCGGCAGCCATCTCGCCCATCGCGTGCAGTGGTTGTCGCATTGTTGTCAGCGGCGGACACGCCAGCGCCGCTTCAGGAGTGTCGTCGAACCCAATGACCGACAGATCCACTGGGATGCGTAATCCATTGCGAGCGGCGACATGCAGCGTCCCGATTGCCATCAGATCATTGCAGGCAAAAATAGCCGTCGGACGCGGATCGAGCGCAAGCAATCGCTCTGCGCCAGCGACGCCGCTGACAAAACTGAAATCGCCGCACGCCACCAGCGCCGGGTCGAACGGTATGCCATGGTCGCGTAATGCTGCTTTGTAGCCATCGAGCCGGAGTTGCCCGACGGGTATATCGCTGCGTCCGGTAATGATTCCAATGCGACGATGCCCCAGGTTGATCAGATGTTCGGTTGCCAGATAGGCGCCGTGATAGTTATCCACTGTGATGCCATAGACGTCCAGATCGTACTGCAGATCGACATGTACGGTCGGAACACGGCTCGGCGTCAGGCGGCTCAGACTCAGGCTGTTCGCCAGCGGCAGCACGATGATCAACCCATCGATGCGCCGACTCCGCTGCAATGTGTCGATGACATCGAATTGGGTAGCATCTTCGACCGTCGCCAGCAACATAAAACGACCGCGACGACGGAGCACTTTCGCCACGCCATCGATAGTTTGTGCGAAAAAGGTGGATGTAACTGTATCGACAATAATGCCGACGATGTCAGTGCGATTGCGGGAGAGGCTGACGGCCTGCGCATTGGGGTGGTAGTCGAGTTCGGCGATGACGCGCAGCACATGTTCACGTGTCGCCTCCGCCACATTGGGGCTGTTATTGATCACGCGCGAGACGGTTTGATACGACACGCCAGCGCGTGATGCCACCTCGCGGATGGTGCTTCGCCGCATAATCCCACCCTGCGCATAGAAGTTTTAGTGTACTTTGTGATCGGTCACACTGTACCACAGTGTGTGTCATTGTCAAGATAGTTTTCCATTCCACAGATATTTGGCCAGGTCGACGTAGCCGTGTTCGTCGAACACAACTCCTTCGGCTTCAAGGAGAGCGCGTGGCAGATCGGCGTGATACTCGTTGCTGATCCGTCCTGCCGCGTTGATCACGCGCCACCAGGGTACGTGGCGCGCCTGCGCCGGACCAAGCGCATGCAACGCCCATCCAACCCCACGTGCGCCGCGCGGCACTGCGGTCATTGCCGCAATGCGCC
This sequence comes from Roseiflexus sp., assembly GCA_017743475.1. Taxonomy (GTDB): domain Bacteria; phylum Chloroflexota; class Chloroflexia; order Chloroflexales; family Roseiflexaceae; genus Roseiflexus. Next base: position 1,328 of record JAGHYV010000172.1, read on the forward strand.
CATACGTCGAAACCCGACCCGGCGGAATACGGCAGACGATTGCGTAGACATCATCGTAATAACTGGACATGCGTTGCCTCTCTTCGCCTGGTTATGGGATAAACGTATCGTCGTAGCGCTCGAATGTGCCATCATCGTACAGAACATAGATTGTTTTCCCGCGTCCCAGTCCTTCACTGCTGTAGATCATCGCTCCTCCAGTGAACGGTTGATACGCCCCCTCGATAGTCGCGCTCTGCGGGCGGAGCGCAAAGCCGAGGTTCTGACGCACGCCCGGATTGATCGCCCAGACGGTTCCAAAAATGTCAACTGGTGTTTGCAACCCCGCTGGGGGTGTGGGTGTCGCCGGTGTGTTGGGTGGCGGCGGTGCCGGGTATGGGAAGCGTTGCCACTCGCCGAGGGTGAAGCCGATCAGCACATAAATGTCGCCGATCGGAAGGAATGAGATCATGCTGCCGCTCTCGAAGCGTTGCTCGATCAATGTGTTGCCGCCGCCGCGCTCAATGTCGGTCGGGCAACCGAGGCGGCGCGCTATGGTCGGGTTCTTGTTCCACACCTCGCCAAACCCGCGGATGGGCGCAATCGGGCAGGGAGTTGGCGTGAGTGTCGCAGTTGGCGTAGCAGTATTCGTTGCTGTCGGTGTCGATGACGGCGTTGGCGTGGTCGATGGCGATGGCGATGGCGTTGCAGTTGGAGTCTCGGTCGGCTCTGAAGTGGGTGTGGCGGATGGCGTGTTCGTCGGGAGTGGCGTTGGCGTCGGCGGAACCGGCGTGGCGGCGGCAGCAGGCGATGGCGTCGCGGTTGGCGTTTCAGTCGGCGCCGGTGTCGGGCTTGGAAGCATGGTTGGCGTTGGTGTTGCTGTCGGAGTTTTGGTGAACGTTGACGTTGGTGTTGCCGTGTCGATCACCGGCAACGGTGCGGGCGTCGGCAGCGGGGCAAACAGAAATCTTCCCGCCAGGACCGCCCCGCCGCTGCCCAAGATCAATGCGCTGAGCGCCAGGAGTGCGATCAACGCGGGATGCAGGGGACGACGCGGTGGAACAGCAGCGCCGGTCGTCGGTGGTGGCGTAGGCGTCTCTTGCGGTGCCGAAGGTGGGCGCACGTCGCCAACGCCGGTAGGTGCATCGGGAGCGGCACGCACCATGTCCGGCGCCGGTCGTGGTGTGCTGGCAATCGGGCGCAGTGGCGCTTCCATCCGGGCTGCCGAGTGCAATGCACGAACGAATTCCCCGGCGGTGCGGTAGCGATCCGCCGGTCGGCGCGTCAGCGCCAGGCGGATGGCAGCGCCGATCGGTTGCGGAATGGTTGGGTCGAGCGCCGACGGATCAACAATGGCGCCTTCGAGATGCCCAAGCAGCACTTCCTGGGTCGTTCCCTCGAATGGACTGCGCCCGGTGAGGCAGCGAAACGTCAGCACTCCCAGCGCGTACACATCAGCGCGTCCATCAATGCGCACGTCGCCGCGGATCTGTTCAGGTGCCATGTACTCCGGCGTCCCGATCAGGACGCCGGTGGTGGTTGTCCCCGGCGCATCCAGCGCCTTGGCGATCCCGAAGTCGGTCAGGATCGCCCGCATGGTCGGAACGGTCAGTCGCACCTGTTCCAGCAGATCGGGATTGCTTCGGTTCCACGGCGTTCCCAGCCCCTCCAGAATGATGTTCGCCGGTTTGATGTCGCGGTGGATGACGCCATTCGCGTGCGCATAGTCGAGTGCTGCGGCAAGCTGATCGAGCAGCGCGAGCGTTTCATTGATGGTCAGACGCTGACGCACGCGCAGCACATCGGCGAGCGAAGGACCTTCGAGCAGACGCATCGCAATGAACGCCGTCCCATCAGTCTCGCCAATGTCGTAGATCGGTACAATGCCGGGATGGTCGAGACGCGCCGCAAGCACCGCTTCGCGCCGGAAGCGTTCGACCAGGGTGGCGTCGCCGAGAAACTGCGGGTACAGCACTTTGAGCGCCACGTCGCGTTGCAGCACCGTGTCGCGCGCGCGGTAGACTGCGGCCATCCCGCCGCGACCGAGCAACGTGAGAACGTGGTAGCGACCGATCGTCCGCCCCACCATGTCTTCAAGGTGCATAGTCTATGGTACCGAAAAGCCGTTCACAAAAAGCCCGGTCGCGCCCGCAAGGAATACCAGCGATATCGGTATGACAGTGAGTAATGACGGTCTGCGGTCGACGAGCAGTCCGACAACAACAAACGCAGGCAGTGCCATGAGGACGTAGCGCGTCAGTGAATATGACTCATCGGTTAAAAAGGCTGGTAGCAGCATCATACATGCCGTGATGCCATAGACAAGCGGCAGATAACGAAATGTGGCTGCCGTCAATACGACGAAAGACACCCAGACACCCAATTGAACGACGCGCATTGGCCACGGCCCGTTCCATTGCGCTGAACGAGTTACAATCGACTCGATCATCTTAAGCGGCTGAACCCAGGGCGGGCTGAGATTCTGATCCCAGACATCCTGTATCTGGAGAAAAACGAATGGCGAACCAAATCGATGCCACTGATAGAGCATAAAGAGTCCTAATCCCGCCACGGGCAATAGTGGCGTGAGCAGAACTGGTTGGAAACGCGGCCAACGCCAACCATTGCGACTGATGAGCGCCAGTGCGAGCACCGGTGCAATCAAGACGCCAGGAACACGTGTC
>JAGHYV010000173.1 GCA_017743475.1 Roseiflexus sp.
CTGCGCTCTCTGCTGATGATCGTGCAATGCTCGAACGCCTGTTGCAGAATGAGGCGGATATGGCATACCGCCGCCGTGCGATAACCCTGCTAGAGTATCTCGAACTCCGCGACGGCGAGACAGTGCTCGACTGCGGATGCGGCATGGGAGTCTATCTGATGTTCATGGGGCGTTTGCGCCGTTTGAATCTGGTAGGCGTCGATAGCGACATCGGGCGCTTGCGCTGGGCGGAGCGCGAACATGTGCCCGCCAGTCTCGCCAGGGTTGATATCCATCGTCTGCCGTTCGCCGATAACAGTTTTGATAAGGTGTTGATGTCAGAGGTGCTCGAACACCTCGCCGATGATCGCGGCGCACTGCGCGAGGTTTTTCGCGTCCTTAAACCTGGTGGCATCCTGGCGCTTAGCGTACCGCACGCCAACTATCCGTTCTGGTGGGATCCGATCAACAAGACAATCGAAGCGTTGGGTGGGCGACCAATCCAGAGTCCGGGACCGATTACCGGGTTGTGGAGCAATCACTGGCGATTGTACCGCCCCGAAACGCTCCGCGACGTAGTCTCCGGCGCCGGGTTCTCTGTTGAGGCACTGGAAGAACAGACCCATTATGCGTTTCCCTTTATCCACTTTATCGTGTATAGTATCGGCAAACCGCTGATTGAGAAGAATCTCCTGCCGCGTCGCTTTCGCGACGGCGCTGACCGGTTTCGCGGCGAGCGCAACAGCAACAGTCTGCTCAACCCGATCAATCTGGGCGTGCGGCTGTTTCGCCTGGTAGACGCGCGCAATGATCATCTGCGCGGCGATGAGAAAACGTTCGTCAGCATCGTTCTTAAAGCGCGGAAACCATGCTGATCGTACCAGCGGACCTATCGCTTGCCACATATGCATTACCCGGGGGTACGGTCGGCTCGCATCAGCGCAGCGCATGCAAGGATGAATCCGCTGCAAACAGGTTATTTCACCGCAGCGGCGCAGCGTTCACCGGGGAAGATGCCAGAGCGAGTCGCTCCGACCGCACCATGCTTCGCCGCGCGTACCTTTCGTTGTTGAAGTTCTCTGCGCTCCCGGCGTCTCAGCGGTGCGTTTTTGCAGTGAAGTCATGGATGGATCGTTGCCCCGTGCTATAGTCGCCGGATAGACGCTCCCCGGTAAGGACGTGCATGAAAAGCGTCGCACCATCACAATCACCGGTTGAAGACGACGTCGTCGCATCCGACAATGGTTCGCCATCCGCTGAACCCACTCCCGACACACACGCTATCCAACGGCGCTCGTATATGGGTGTCAATCTGTTTGCGCTGCTGCTGACCATCATCGCTCTGGCGGCGGTTGGTCAGTTCTTCCTGATCAGCACGCCGCCGAATCTGCTGGCAGGCGTGGCGCTGTTGACGATTGCCGGTGGAGCATTCGTTGCGCTGCGGGCATGGATGCGTGATCCGGCGCCAAACGGCGCTCCATCGTCTCTGCCGCGATTCGCCGGAGTTCTGGAACGTCTTTCCCCATTCTATCCGCTGTCCGCACTTGCGCTGATGAGCGGCGGCATTGCATTCTGGTGCGCAGCGACGCCGACGCTGCGCCCGGGACCCGCCCTGATCGCCTGGATAATGGGCATTGGTCTCTTTCTGGCTGGCACACGGTATATCGCCGTTCCTCGTGTCGATCTGCCCGCAGAAGCACCCTGGACCCGGCGTGAGATGCTGGCGCTTGCCGCGCTGACCCTGGCAGCGCTGGCGCTGCGAGTGACGATGCTCGACGCCATCCCGCAGAACTTTGGCGGTGATGAGGGCGAAATGGGTATGGAGGCGCGCAGCGTGCTGGAGGGACGCATCACCAATCCTTTCAGCACCGGATGGCTCTCGCATCCGACGCTCTGGTTCTTTCTCCAGGCGCTCTCACTGACTATCGCTGGCAATGATGTTTTCGGGCTGCGCATGCTGTCGGCGCTGATCGGAACGCTGACCATCCCGATGCTGCATCTGCTGGCACGTCCGCTGTTCGGGCGGAATGTCGCCTTTGGCGCGGCGGCGCTGCTGGCAGCGTATCATCTCCATATCCACTTCAGTCGTCTGGGGGTCAACAACATCGCCGATCCGTTCCTGGCGCTGGCGGCATTTACCGCCTTCTTCTACGGCATGCGGCGGTCGTCACCCTTCGCGTTCGGATTGACCGGCGTTGTGTGCGGCGTTGCGCAGCATTTTTACATGGGTTCGCGTTTGACGCCGCTGCTGATAGCGGCGCTGATCGCTCACCTTGCGCTGTGCGACCGGCAACGCTTTCGGGCAGTTGCGCCACGCCTTCCGTTGATCATCGTCGGGTTCGGGTTGGGGTTTGGTCCGTTGATCGCCCATTTCATCGCCCAACCTTCCGCCCTCACCGCGCGCCTGGCAATGGTCGGCGTGGTGCAGAGCGGCTGGCTGGAACAAAAACTGGCGGAAGGCGTCTCGCTTTCCACGATCCTCATTGATCAGACCCGCCAGAGTTTTGGCGCGTATACCTTCATTCCCGACCGTGCCGCCTGGTACGATCCGGGCATTGCCCTGCTCGATCCGGTATCGTCCCTGTTGTTGACGCTGGGCGTGGCGCTCGCTCTGGTCAACTGGCGCCGCTCCGAGTGGTTCCTCCTCATCGCCTGGCTGACAGGCGCTGCCGTTCTGGGCGGCATGCTGCTGGTCAACACGCCCGAAAGCCCGCGCTATGTCACCACCACGCCAGCACTCTGCCTGCTCATTGCGCTCGCCATCCAGCAGATAGCCACGATGATGCAGTGGGCATTCCGCCTGACAAAAACCAGACATGCCCTGGTGAGCGTTGCGATCCTCGCGCTTCTGGCGGGATGGAGCATCAATTTTTACTTCCGCGAGTACACGCCCCGTCGCACCTATGGCTGGACCAACACCGAAGCCGCCACCAGAGTCGCCCATCTCATCAACGACCAATCTGAGCCGGTGTATGTGTACTTCTTCGCCCCGCCGCGCATCTATCTGGGGAATGGCTCGATCCGGTTCATCGTTCGTGACCTGCAGGGGATGGACATACTTGAACCGATAACCGATCCGGAGCAGATCATGCCGCCGCCGGAAGGAAGGCGACCACTCTTCATCTTTTTGCCGGAGCGTGAAGCGGAACTGGCAGTGGTGGCGCAACGTTTCCCCGGTGGCACGACGCTGCGCTTCCAGGGCGAACGGGAGCCGGGCACACTCTTTCTTGCATATACGCCGCCGTGATGGTTACGCTGGAGTAGAGCCGTGAGAAACGGACGTTACTACATCACCGTTGCTGGCAATATCGGCGTCGGCAAAAGCACACTGGTCGGCATCCTGGCAGAAGAATTCGACTGGCAACCGTACTACGAACTGGTTGCCGACCATCCATATCTGGAAGATTACTATCGGGATCGCGAACGCTGGGGATTTCATTCGCAGATCTGGTTTCTGACCCAGCGTTACCAGCAGCACCTCGAGATCGCCGATACGCCGATCTCCGTGTGTCAGGATCGCAGCATCTATGAAGACTACGAGGTCTTCGTGAAAGGGTTGCTGGAACAGCGCATCCTCAGTCACCGCGATTTTCGCACCTATCGACAGTTGTTCCTGGCGCTGGTGCAGAGCATCGCCCCGCCAACCCTGCTGATCCATCTCCACGCCAGCGTACCGACGCTGATCCGGCGCATCAACGAACGCGCGCGCCCTGCCGAGCGCGCTATTCCGCCCGCGTATCTGGAACACCTCAACCGCCGCTACGACGAGTGGCTGCGACGATTCGAGTTATGTCCGGTGCTCCGCATTGAAACCGACGACCTCGATTTTGCCCACGATGCCTCGGCGCGGCGCGAAGTGGTCGAGTTGATTGCGCAGACGCTGGGCATGCGTGGTATGGTGCAGGAACGCTTCGTACCATAAC
>JAGHYV010000174.1 GCA_017743475.1 Roseiflexus sp.
CACCCGCAGCGCCGCGCAATCCGGTGGTCCGCTGGCGCGCCTGCTGCTCCCGATCGCCGAACAGGGGCGCGAACTGGTCGAAGAGGCGTATATCCTGGCAGACAAGGGACAGATCATCGAACGCTACCTGGCATCGGTCGACCGGCGCAAACTCGAGCAGGAGGTCGCCGCTATCGACCGGCAAATCCAATCGACCAGGGACCCGTACACCCGGTCGCAACTCGAAGAAACACGCCAGGCGCGCATGGAAAAAATCCAGAATGTGCGCGACCTGGACACCTATATCGGTCGCATTAGCGCACAGTTGCAGAACATCAGCGCCAGCCTCGATAATGTCCTGGCAGAAACAGTGCGGCTGCGCACCGCCGATGCTGCCAGCGCCGACAGCACGACCAGTCAGGTGGCGCGACGCCTGGCAGACCTCAAATCCGATATGGACGCATTCCAGGCGGTGCTCGACACTGCGCTGGCACGGAGCGGCGCGATGTAGGATGAGGCGCACGGCGCACCGCGCGAAGCCAGACAGGTGTTCTGGCGCGCCTCACGTTCCTATGTCCATATTTCCTCGCCAGAGATGGTACAATACACAGGCATCTTGCAAATAAGGTCATGTCACCATAGAGGCGCAGCGGACGCAGAGAGCAATTGATGGAAACCTCTGCGCACCCGGCGTCTCGACGGTGCTTTTTTGTAGCGGAGTCACACATCATATCGACGTGCAGCACAGTTGACCGTCGGGATTGCGTGCATCGTGTATGCATAACACCTGCGCATCCGGCACGCACGTGGTTCAATAATGCTGCGCTTCGCTAGAGTGGTCGGCAACGCCAGACTCGCGCAACTCGCTCATCTTCCCAGGAGGCATGGTTCATGACCCGGACGACCGCCCATCGCCCCCCGGCGCCAGACACGCCGCCCGAAACCGATCCGTTCCGCTACGGCTGGCGTCTCGTGCCGCGCCCCACCCCCGACGACCCCTACAACCTGGAACAGGTTCCGCTCACGCTGGAGGACGTCCTGCACCCTGAAACCGGAGACTTCATCGTGCATAGCGACCGCCACGAGACCGACCGGATGTACCTGACCGCCGTGCTGCGCGCGCGCCTTGAGTCCGCTGGCGTCGCCATCGTCCTCAGCGATGTGCGCATCGCGTGGGATCTTCCCGACCTGCGTCCGCACGGACCGGATGTGATGGTCATCCCCGGCGTGGCAGAGCGACAGGACTGGAGTACGTTCGACGTGGCGGTCGAGGGAGCGCGTCCGGCGCTGATCATCGAAATCACCTCGCCGGAGACGCGCGTGAATGATCTGGAGATCAAGGTTGACCATTATGCGAGGGCGGGGGTGGCGCAGTACGTGATTGTGGACGACGCAGGCGGCGGGGGGGAAAGCGACGTCTGCGCCTGCTCGACTACCGGCTGGAGGCGGGGACGTACCGCCTGCACGCGCCGGATGCCGCGGGGCGGGTGCATCTGGTGATTGCCAATCTATGGCTGGGGGTGGAGGACGACCACGTGGTCTGCTACGACGAGCGGGGAATGGCGTTCGGCGAGTATGCAACGGTGGTGCGGCAGGCGGCGGAAGCGGCGGAACAGGCGCGACGGGAGGCGCAGGCACGGCGGGAGGCCGAAGAACGCGCGCAGCGCGAGGCGGAACGCGCGCAACGAGAGGCGGAAGCGCGGGAAGCGGAAGCGCGGGCGCGCCAGAAAGCCGAGGAACGCGCGCGGCGAGCAGCGGAACGCGCGCAGCGGGAAGCGGAACGGGCGCAGCGCGAGGCGGAAGCGCGGGAGGCGGAAGCGCGCGCGCGCCAGGAAGCCGAAGCACGCGCGCGACGAGAAGCGGAAGAGCGCGCGGCGCTCGCGGCGCGGTTGCGTGACCTGGAAGCGGAACTGCGGCGATTGCGCGGCGGCGACGGGACCGACGGGTGAGGATCTGCGTCAGGAGTACATCATGCGCAACATATCACTGGTTTTCTTGCTCATCGCTGGATTGGTCGTCGCAGCCTGCGGCAATCCGACGGACGGAGGTGGTGTGCCTGCCAATGCCGTCACCATCACTATCACCTACAGTCCTGAAAAAGACGAGTGGCTGAAGGATCGCATTGCTGCGTTCAACCGTGCACGTGAGCAGGTCGATGGGCAACCAATTGTGGTCGAAGGGATCAGCAAATCGAGCGGCGCCGCGCGCACCGAGATAAGAAATGGCCGGTTGAAAACCACCATCTGGTCGCCGTCCGCCTCAACCTGGCTGGAAGTGTTGAAATACGAGGGTGGCAATCCGAATGTCGCCGTATCAAACCAGCCCCTGGTGTTGACGCCGGTCGTGATCTCGATGTGGCGTCCAATGGCGGAGGCAATGGGTTGGCCCGACAGGTCGATTGGCTGGTCGGATATGCTGGCGCTGATCGAAGACCCGCGCGGATGGGGGGCGTATGGTCATCCAGAGTGGGGGCGCTTCAGTTGGGGGCACACCGACCCGGAGATCAGCACGACGGCGCTTTCGACGCTGCTGGCGGAGTTCTACGCGGCGACCGGCAAACAGCGCGACCTGACGGTGGCGGATATTCAGCGACCGGAGAGTCAGGAGTTCATTCGCAAATTGGGTAAAGGGATCAAGCACTACGGCTACAATACGCTGGTCTTCAGCGAAAATATGCGGAAATTCGGGATGGGATACATCTCGGCGTTTCCGATGGAAGAGATCACGCTGATCGACTTCAACAAGAACAAAAATCCGCCGACGCCGCTGGTTGCGATCTACCCGCGTGAAGGCACCTTCTGGCACGATAATCCATTCATCATCATGGCGACTGCGTCGCCGCAGGAGCGCCAGGCGGCAGAGCGCTTCTACGACTTTCTGCTTTCGGTCGAGAGCCAGCGACTGGCGATGAGCTACGGCTTCCGTCCGGCGAATGTCGATGTGCCGCTGGCAGACCCGATCAGCCCGGCGTATGGCGTTCAGCCGCAAGGGGTGCAGAGCGTGTTGCCGACACCGCCAGCTGAAGTGATCGTTGCTGCCAAGAATGCCTGGTCGATCAACCGCAAACGAGCCGACATCCTGCTGGTGGTCGATGTCTCCGGTTCAATGGAGGGCGAAAAATTGGAGGCGGCAAAATCCGGGCTTGGAACCTTCCTGAGCCGCATTCTTCCAGACGATCGGGTTGGGTTGATCGTCTTCTCGACCGATGCGCGTGTTGTTGTGCCGCCCGCACCATTGAGCGAGGCGCGCATTGCGCTCGACGACGCCATTGCGCAGTTGAACGCGCGCGGCAAAACGGCGCTCTACGATGCCCTGATCATCGGCAAACAGGTTTTCGACGACCTGCCGCCACCTGATGAAGAACGGATTCGCGCAATCGTGCTACTTTCAGACGGGATTGACAATGCCAGTCGCGCAACACTCGATCAGGTACAGCTGGTGTTTGACGAGACCGGCATCAGCATTTTCCCTGTAGCTTACGGATCGGATGCGGATCTCGCAGCGCTGGAGCAGATTGCAACATTTTCGCGCACCATCGTGGTGCAGGGCGACACCGGCGATATTGGCCAGATTTTCGAGAATCTGAGCAGGTATTTCTAATCTTGAGTCTGCTGCAAAAAGGTTACTTCACCGCAGAGGCGCAGCGTTCGCAGAGGAAGATTCTCTATCGCGCACTCAAACGCATGCTTCGCTGTGCGTCTGCCAGGTTTCGTTTTTAGGGTTCTCTGCACCCTCGGTGTCTCAGCGGTGCGTTGTTGCAGCGAAGTCAATCTTCAGTTGCCAGCAGCGCACGTGCAATCTGAAGCCACTCGGCATCGAGCGGACCGGAGGCGACCGGTCTGCCTGCCTGACGATACCAGTAGCTGGCATTGGCTAGG
>JAGHYV010000175.1 GCA_017743475.1 Roseiflexus sp.
ACTGATTGACATTGACTACGATCAGGACGGGGTAGTGAATGAGCCGGGCTATTTCAGCTTAGGCGCTGGCTCCACAGCCTTCGAGGCCTACCGAGAGGACGGCAAGCTCAAATTCACAGGCTATACCGTTGACACTGGTAATTATACCTACCTGTATGTGATCACCTTCCAGGCGCGCTGAGCGCCTGGGGTGGTGCCTTCGTGGTTCGACTGACAGTGGGACCAACTCATTACCAAGACCTGCGCAGGCGGTCGGGCGACCGCGCTCGCGGTATCGGCAATTGTCGGGCATGCAGCTCCAGTAGCCCGGCAGCGTACCGGCGATGAATCGAGCGTCATCGGCTGCCGCAGGGCCTGAAGTCCTCAGCTCTACGAGGCGAAGCCCGCTGGTGCGGGCTTGAGCGGTCGATTCGCCGTGGGGCTGGTGGAGATTGAGAAAAAATCCGCTATCCCCCGCTAGCCGTCGGGCTAAAGCCCTTGGCTATGCGAGACGAAGCCCGCCTGCGCGGGCTATTTATATATATCGGATTATTTATTTCAAAGACCATAAGCCCTTGGCTCTGTGGGGCCAAGCCTGCCTGCGCAGGCTGGGGTGGAATTTGTTCACCTCTGCCACGGTGCACGAGGCATCCGCTTCCAGCGCGGGGTAGACCGAAATTTATTTCGGTCATGGTGATTGGGCCATCCGTGAAGTGTCCAACCTTTGTGAGACTGCTATAAGAGCTCGCGTTGCGGGTAACTTTATGTCAACCTTTGCCGGTTAGTACAGCCTAGCAGGCACTGCTAAAAAAAGGACAGGGTGATCGGTCATCGTAAATCACGCCTTTGGGAAGGGCGTTGGAGCGCAGCTGTCCTGCCCGCAATTTCTTATGATATGATAACATTACCCCTGATTGGTGCAGATACTGAATGAGGCAACCCATGCGGGTGTTCATGTTCATCCTGATGACCGTACTCTCGGTAATGCTGGTACTGTTCGGCGTGCAAAACCCGCAGCCAGTCGAGGTGCGATTCCTCACCTTCACCTCCGGACCGATTTCACTTTCGCTGGTCATGATCCTAGCGGTTATCGCTGGCGCCATGCTTGTCGGTCTCTTCACCGGATATAGTGGCATCCGCCACTCGCTGCGCGAGCGACGCTTGAGCAAGTTGCAGGCAGACCTGGAGCGGCGGATTGCGCAACTTGAAAAGGAGAACGAGCAGCTTCGCGCGCAAGTGTCGCCACGGAAGGAGGCGGTTGAAGAAAAGCGCAATTACGGCTAGAAAGGTACAGAAGCTTTTGCTTGCTTTTCGTCTTAATTTCTGGTACCGTTATACATATGCAGAACAATATCTCCGGGTATGGATACAGGAGAAAGGAAATCCGATGAGCACAGAAATCGGAACCGGACGCATAACAACAACCCCTAGGCCCGACATTGGCTTGAGCGAAACCAGCGTTCAGGGCGTCACCGCCATTTTGAGCCGCCTGCTGGCGGATGAACATGTGCTTTACACCCGGCTGCGTAATTACCACTGGAATCTGGTTGGAATGGAGTTCGGTCCACTGCACGCGCTATTCCAGCAGCAGTACGAAGCACTTGCTGATGAGATCGACGATATTGCTGAGCGAATTCGCATGCTGGGACCGGCAGCGCCCGGCACGATGACCGAGTTCCTTCAGCTGGCAACGCTTGCCGAGAAACCTGGCGATCTCCCCGATGCACGTGGCATGATCCGGCAACTGGTCGCCGATCACGAGGCGATCATCCGTCACCTGCGCCAGGACCTGCGCGCCTGTGATGAGCAGTATGACGATATGGGGACGAGCGATTTCCTTACGATGCTCATGGAGAAGCACGAAAAGATGGCATGGCTCCTGCGCGCGCATATCGAGGAGCGCAACCAGGGGTAGGCCACCTATATGTGAAAGCACGACAGGAATTGTGACTCGGAGGGTAAGCCTGCTCTCCGAGTCGCGTTTTGCACAAGCATCTGAGATATGGTGCGGTTAAAAAGTGGTGAATAGTCGCCGTAACGCAACTTCCCTCGTTACGTCAGACGCCTCGCCAGATATTGCCAACGTCCTTTGTTCCATCGTTGTTGCACAGACCTGCCTGTTCCATCCAGACGCCGCACATTATTGTTGCTTGGACTTGCCTGTCCTTTCCAGGCACCGCACGTCGTTATTTCATAGACTTGCCTGTCCTTTGCTGCAGCGAAGTGTAGAACAGTTGACCATCGGGAACGCGCACATTAAGAGCCTATCCGAAAAACTGGTGTACCGCTTTGCTTGTAGCGTGATCGCCTTGCGTTCCGCCGGGTTATTCGAATAGGCTCTAAGCGTGCATAACGCCTGTGCACCGGGCATTCATACCCGCAGCTCCCCTCGATGCCACCTACTGGCGTCGCGTGATTCAGGCGCGCTGGCGGGGAAAGAACGAGGCATATGCCTGCGATCTCTATGTTCAGCATCTCGCTCTTCTTGTAGCACTCCAGGGGGAATACCTACATACGTGGATTTTCTACGAAATAACCGTAACGATCCGCGATGATACGATAATGCATGCCTGCGAGGGACATCCTCGTTGTTTCTTCGCTCCGGTCCTGAAGCGAGATCGAGCATACGATTGCCAGCGTGGTGCAGGAATACTGTCACATCCTCCCGCAGCAGGTCGAGGGGAGGGAAGTGTTCGATCCTCTGGTGCTTCAGCGGATACTCGCCGACAGCTTGAACGGCAGCGCTGCTCAACGACGAAGAGACGGAGGCAGCGCTGCTTCCTCCCGATATCAAGGCGCCACACGACATTAATCTTAGCCAGTGACGAGGGACAGTGGCCGACAGACGAAGGCCAGTTCATGGGTGGAGAAGCAAGGAATGATTAGGGGAAGTGTGTGATAGAAACGACTCGCCCTGAGGCTGGTCAGAAAAACCTTCTCTCGCAAGCCTCTTACCTCATGGCGCGCGCTGCCAGGCACAACCCCAGCAGTACGTATCAGTTCCAATGGTGTCCTCCTCGTGGCGACGCAATAAACTTGCGGTACCCGACACCAAAGGGCGCTTTCGGTTGACGGCACAGTGGACGACAGAGTTCCTCGACCACTGCATTCACCAGGCTCATGAGCATCTGTACATCCTGACGGCTCAACCAGAGACCGGCGGTGTGCACCCACAAGTGACACCCGCCCTCCGGACTATGGGTCAGGCGATAGTATCCTCGCCGCAGGAGCGCGGGCTCTTCTTCTAGCAGCCACAGATCGAGAAGCGACGCAAGGTGCGGCAGGTCGAAGATCGGCAAACGAATGATTGCATGATCCCACACCAGACGCAGGTCACCGTCTGGTGCAACACCGATCAGCCGACCAGGAGCAATTTGGGTGATTGTCGTCAGTTCCATGGATGACCTTTCTCGTGATAGCAGGAACAAAGATAACATGCTCCCTGCCGCCCGTGCAAGAGAAAAATTATTCATCGAGGGTTACGATCTTCCGCCATTTTCCATTCCGACGGCAGACCGGGCGCTGGCGCCATCGACGCCATCTCCAGGAACGGCGCGCCCCGGCGGGCATAGCACTGGTAGCGCTGCGGCCCCTCGGAGGACGGGTTGATGATCGGACAGGTGATTGTGATGCAGCGCATTGCAGTCCAGACCCCGGTTCAGGCGACTTCCGGGACGGTCTCGAACAACAGTTGCTGTATATTGGCATCCGGCGCCCGCCTGGACAAATACAGCATCTCAATGCCGACAACGCGGTCTTGATCGTCATAATCCACGATGATGCCGGGCGAGACTTCCTCTGAACGACTCGCAGGCGCTTCACTCAACATCAGGTAAAGCGCGTCGGCCTGTCGGTCTACTTTT
>JAGHYV010000176.1 GCA_017743475.1 Roseiflexus sp.
CACCCTCCGGCAAGCCTGGTCCTTGGGGCGAATACGAGGGGGCCGGTGGTTGCGGTCCCTGGGCCGTCGCCAGCCCGCTCAGTAGCAGGATTGGGATAGCGAGGAGTGTGATGACGCGCAGGCTGTTTGCTTTCATCTTAACCTCCTGTTTGGTGTGATTTGGACTGCACCTAACAACCGGCTTCACCCGTGCAGTGGGTGTGGGAAAGAGCTTTCGCCACAAGACCGACTACAAAGGAAGAAGATTGGGGTCGTTTGTGCATATACACATCATCCAGCAGGCGTCCGATCTGCTAACAGGATCACGCTCGTCTACTCGCTGAGGGCAACCTCCTTCTCTGCAATGCGTTCTTACTCGTCGCTCCGCTCGCTGGCATCGAACCTGTCCAATTTTTGGGAGCGCCGCATATATACCTTGATTGCCAGTTCATATTCGTGCAGACAGCATTCACGCCGGGGCGCCGTGCCGTAGCGCCGGGCGCGCACCCGGCGGCACACCGGCACGGGGAGACGATCAATGATGAACACGTCGCCCGCAGTGAACACCTCCTCCAACGCCCCCGGAATCCAGGTCATCCAATCGGCAAGCTGATGGGGCCGACGATTGAAGCGCGAGACGCCGATTCATTCGGACCGAACGCGGCGTCTGTGCATCACCTGGACGGCCCGTTCGTGATGGTCGCCAGAATACCTGATGGCGACGACGGCAATCGTCACAATTCCGAGTTGGGAACCCGCGCCCGCACACCGCTGCGATGCCTCGACTGCTTCATCGTGGTGTCAATCACGGCAAAAAATGTCTGGTCTGGCGACTGCGATCATACTAGAGGTGTCGGCGGGTGTCAATGCGCAAGGTAGGTGTCCGCAAAACCGTGACAGGGGCTGAAAGTTGAACAAAACTGGCGGGGTCCATAGCATATCCTTATCTATTGACAACCGAGGAGGAATGCTATGGACCCCACCCAGGTATTTTGCCCCAATGAGGCCTGCCCGGCAAGAGGACCGGGAGGGAAAGGGAACATCAAGGTGCACAGCCGGAAGGAAGCCCGCTATCGATGCACGGTTTGTGAGAAGACCTTCAGCGCCCGTCGGGGGACGATGGTTTCCTGGAAGAAGACACCGGTGGACATGATCGTGCTGGTCGTCACCCTGCTGGCCCACGGCTGTCCGGTGCGTGCGCTTGTGGCTGCCTTTGGCTTGAAAGCGGAGACGGTGCGCACGTGGGCGGCGGAGGCTGGTGTGCATTGTGAGCAGGTGCATCGTCATCTGGTCCTGGGGGCTTGCTTGTCCTTGCTGCACGTGCAAGCGGACGAGATGCGCGTCCGCTTGCAGAAGGGGATGGTGTGGATGGCGATGGCGCTGATGGTGAGCACCCGGCTGTGGTTGGGCGGTGTGGTCAGCGCCCATCGGGACAAGGGTCTCATTCGCCAGCTTGCCGACAGGGTGCGGGCCTGCGCCCGACCGGGGGCTCTGCTGGTGGCCGTGGACGGACTGGCAGCCTATGTCAATGCCTTCCGCTGCGCCTTGCGCAGCAAGGCGCCCAGGAAGGGCCCCGGACGCCCTCGCCTGGCGCCCTGGGAACAGGTCGTCATCGGCCAGGTGGTCAAGCAGGACGAGCGAGGTCGCATGGTGGGCGTTGTGCGCCGCCTGGTGCCGGGCGCCGCAGCGGCCCTGGATGCGCTGTTGGCCTCGTCGGGCGGGGGTCAGACCTTGCACACCGCCTCCATCGAGCGCCTGCATGCCACCTTCCGCTCCCGCCTGGCCAGCCTGGTGCGGCGTACCCGCTATGGCGCCCGGCGCCAACGCATGGTGACCCTGGGCATGGACCTGGTCGGCACGGTGGACAACGTCTGTACGCCCCACGACACCCTGACCAACGCCCAGGGCCATCGCTGCACACCGGCCATGGCCGCCGGCCTCACCCACCACGTCTGGACGGTTGCGGAATTGCTTCACGTTCATGTGCCGCCTCCACGCTGGCAGCCTCCCAAAAAACGAGGACGGCGCTCCAAAGAGCTGCAAAAGTTGATTGAACAATGGGCCTCATGATCACGGTTTCGCAGGCTCTTACCGCAAAGGTTGAACCCAATAGACGGGGTTGAACATTCCCGGAGTCGCGCACTCCACGCGGTGACCGAAATAAATTTCGGTCTACGTTTTGCCGGAAGCGGGCGTCTCACGCGACACGGCAGAACCGGATAGTGATCAACGTATCTGAGAACTGCTATAAGAGCCTATCCGAATAACCCGGCAGCACGCAAGGCGATCAAGCCACAGGCGAAGAGGTCACAGTTTTTCGGATAGGCTCTAAATGCTCAAGAAAGTATCCACACCTGCGCGCTCCTGCACGCCCTCCGTTGAGTCGGCGTATAATCGCGCAAAGCGCGACACATGCTGAAGAAGAAAGTACAGGACTTCCATGCCCAACGACCGTTTTCTGATCACCGGCGCACTTGGATGTATCGGCGCGTGGACGGTGCGCAACCTGGTACGCGAAGAAACTCCGGTTGTCGTTTTTGACCTGGCGAGCGATCCGCGCCGCCTGAAATTGATTATGTCCGATGACGAACTGGCGCGGGTGACGTTTGTTACCGGCGATATTACCGATCTGGAAGCGCTTGAGCGCGCGCTCGACGATCATGCTATCACGCACGTCATTCATCTGGCAGCGTTGCAGATACCGTTTGTACGTGCCAATCCGCCGCTCGGCGCGCGCGTCAACGTCGTCGGCACGGTCAATGTGTTTGAGGCGGTTGCGCGGCGACGCGACCGGATTGGCGGTCTTGTCTACGCTTCGTCGGCAGCGGTGTACGATACTGTTGATGCTGGCGAGTCTGGCGTCGTCGCCCACGGCGCCACCGGTCACCCGACAACGCTGTACGGTGTGTTCAAACAAGCCAACGAGGGAACGGCGCGGGTCTACTGGCAGGATGCGCGGGTGGCGAGTATCGGACTGCGCCCGTACATCGTGTACGGTCCGGGACGCGATCAGGGGTTGACATCCAGCCCGACGAAAGCGATGGTCGCGGCTGCGCTCGGCAAGCCGTACCACATTCCGTATGGCGGTCGCGCGGCATACCAGTACGCCGATGATGTGGCGCGCACCTTCATCGCCTGCGCGCGTGCGCCATTTCAGGGCGCGGAGATCTTCAACCTGGGCGGTAGTGTGGCAACGATGGGTGAGATCGTTGCAGCAATCGAGGCGGCAGCGCCGGAGGTGCGCGGGTTGATCACCTTTGATGATAAGCCGCTCCCTTTCCCCGAAGCGTTCGACGCCGCGCCGCTCGAACAGGTGATCGGCGCCCTGCCGTTTACCCCGCTTGCCCAGGCTGTTGCCGATACGATTGCTCTTTTCCGTGAACGGATCGCAGCCGGGGTGATGCCGGATGCAGTCTGATTCGCCAGGAGATGATGCTGATGCGACGTCGCACCTTTTTCCGGGTTGCAACTGCTCTGGCAACCTTCAGCATTACCGGGTGCACGGCGCCGGAAGGGGTTCCCACCGACCGGCTGGCGCGCCTGGCGCGGGGCGTCAATATGAGCCACTGGTTCGCCCAGGCACCCTTTTCCCGCGCAACGCTCCAATCGCGCCACACCGCCGATGAGTTTCGCGCGCTGCGCCGGATCGGTTTGAGCCATGTTCGTCTGCCGCTCGACCCGTATGTGCTCTTCAGTGAACGCAATCCGGCGCGCCTCG
>JAGHYV010000059.1 GCA_017743475.1 Roseiflexus sp.
CTTCACCAGCGCATACCCGTCGATCTCCTGCGCAACACGGCACAGCGGCTTCATCGGCTCAGTTGCGCGCCATTCGATATCTGCCGCTTCCCACTGCCGCGACTTCGCCGAACGGTAAGCGGCGTCTAGGATGGCGTTGACCACATAGCCGTCGTAGAAGGTCTCCATCGGCGCGAGATTGTTGTCCATTGCCTCGAACATAGTGGTTGTACCCCAGTTCATGCACTTCATCGCCAACCGGGAAGAGCCAGCCGGTTTCGGCCTCCGCCTTTTCGGCGACGTATCCGCCACCAGCGGCGGTAAACATCTCGAAGCCAGTGCGCAGGAAGTGGTTAAGCCAGATGGTGCCATTCGTTCCGGCAACCTCGTCGCGCAGGTCCATACTGCCGCGGAAGGTCCAGCTTACTTCGAACTGTCCGATAACGCCGTTCTCGAATCGGATCAGCCAATTGCGTTATCTTCGGCAGCGATCGGATGCACCAGCGTATCCGCCCAGCACATTACCTCCACCGGTCAGTTGTTCTTACCGGCAAAATTGCGAATGATTTCGGCGCAGTGGCATCCCAGGTCGATAATCGCTCCGCCGCCTGCCACGTGCGCATCCCAGAACCAGGCGCTGTGCGGTCCGGGATGCGTCTCATGCGAACGAACCCAGAGCACGTCGCCCAACGCGCCAGCTCTGACCGAACTCCAGCGCTTTGATCGTTTTTGGGGTATAGACCAGGTCTTCCGGGTATCCGGCGAACACACCCGCCTTTTCGACCGCTTCGAGCATCTGTTGCGCTTCGGCTGCGGTGCGTCCCAGCAGTTTGGTGCAGAGCACTGCTTTACCGGCTGCCGCCGCCATTTCTGTCGCAAGCACATGCTGATCGTTGGGCAAACCGATGATCACCGTATTGGTGTCGGGGTCTGCGATCGCCGCCTTGAGGTCATTGGTGGCTCTGGCAATTCCCCACTGCGCTGCGAATGCTTCAGCGCGCTCGCGGGTGCGCGAGTACACCGTCGTGATCCGGTCGCGCCCCCGATGACCGTGGAGCGTCATGGTGTAGAACATGCCGATCAGTCCTGTGCCGAGCAGCGTGATTAAATGCGACCTCATATGCGCTCATTTTTGCTGTTGAATGTTCTCCATCGAACCGTTGCGATGCCCATAGCGCAGCGCCGATCACGCCCACCTCGCCGCCCAGTTGCGCCAGCATTATCTGAACGCGATCAAGTGGTGTGAGATGGCAACGCGCTGTCACCTCAGCGCGCGCCGGTTCGAGAATCCATTCACCCAGGCGCGACAGTCCGCTGCCGATCACAACGCGTTCGGGGCTGAAGATCGTGATCAGGTTGGCGATGCCGATGCCAAGATAACTCCCGGCGCGCTGAAGGATCTCGCGCGCAACCGTGTCGCCGTTCTCGGCGGCGCGCGCAATAACGCCAGGTGTGATCTTGTTCAGATCGTAGTCCACCAGCGCGCCGATCTGCGTTGTCATTCCCTGGGCAACGACGCGCAACCCCATCGCCGTGATCGAAGGACCGCTGGCGAATGTTTCCAGACAGCCCTGGTTGCTGCGCCCGCGGCGTGGTCCGTACGGGTCAATCGTCATATGCCCGACCTCGCCAGCAGTGCCGTCGATGCCCAGGTGCAATCGCCCATTGAACGCAATGCCGCCGCCAATGCCGGTGCCCAGCGTGATGCCGACGACGCTCGACGCATCGCGCCCGGCACCGAAGGTCGCCTCCGCCAGGGTAAACGCGCGTGCGTCGTTGATAATTGCCGTTGGGCGACCGGTAAGATGGGTGATGTTGGCGGCGAGCGGAACATTCCGCCAGCCTGACGGCAGATTGGGCAGCAGCAACGTAACCCCGCGCTCCAGATCGATAACGCCGGGTACGCCAATGCCAATCGCCGGAATATGTTCGAGCGCAACATTGGCTTGAGTGCAAACCTGTGCCGCCAGCACTGCCATGCGCTCGATGACCGCCGCCGGTCCCTCGTGGGCTTCGGTGGGGACAATCAATTGCAGCAGGCGCTCACCGGTGCGTACATCAACGGCGGCAGCGGCGATCTTGGTGCCGCCCAGATCGATGCCGAGGTAGACACTCATTTTCTTCTCTATTTTGAAGATTTCAATGCGCCGATACTAGCGCATCGCCAGGAGGCTGTCAAGCGGGACCCCGCACCCGGTCTATGGCAGCGTCATAATCGCCGGAAGATGCACACGATGTTGATCGCGCGGTGTAGGCAACCCCGGTGTGGGAACAGGCGGAAGCGGCGATGGTGTAGGGACAGGCGGATGCGGCAATGGGGTGGTAGCAGGCGGATGCGGCGATGGTGTAGGGACAGGCGGATGCGGCGATGGGGTGGGAGCAGGCAAGAGCGGCGCCGCCAGGTTTTCATACAGAATGACGCGATTGTGCGACCACCCGATCGAAATGATGTCGAGATCGCCATCGCGGTCGATATCAACCAGAAGCGCACCGTCGTGGTGCTCATCGCCGGTAAAGACCACCCAGCGCCGCCATCTCGATCCGTGCCCGTCATCATTCTCGAAGATCAGCAGACGTGCACGGTCTGGTCGGTACGGATCGTGCTCGCCGACCACGATGTCGAGATCGCCATCGCCGTCGATGTCACCAACATCCAGGCTCATGGGACCGATAACATCGACGGCGATGATATGCTCCGTCCATCGCGCCGCCGGGTCGTCCCCCTGCTCATACCAGGCGAGTTTGCCGGGAACGCCGATCGCTTCGAACCCCACCACAGCGTCCAGCCGTCCATCGCGGTTGATATCCGCCAGACGGTTGCGATCAGGATTGCCGGAACTATCACTCAACACCAGCGATGTCCACGCACTACCATCGTTGCGCAACCAGCGCGTGCCCTGGAGCAGGTCGAGATCGCCGTCCCGGTCGATATCGTCAGCACTGAGGTCCTCGTCTTGCGACAGTGATGAGATCGTCCGTAGTGTCCACACCGTGCGATCCGGGTCGTCCGGGACGTGTATCTTCTGAATGCCGCGCCCGGCTTCGTGCCAGGAAAGCGCGATTTCGAATGGACCTTCAGGCGTGAAATGCGCACCGACCGCTCCCTGCAAGAAGTCGCCGCTACCGGCATTCAGGTTGGTCAGAATCGTAAATGTGCCATTATCGTTGCGCGCCCACGCCAGCTGCCCGTTTCGCTCTGAACCGCGACCCTGTGTGCCAAAGATATCCAGGTCGCCGTCGCCATCCATGTCCGCCAGAAGCGCGGCATTGCGCAGTGGCTCGCCGATAGCTGAGCGCACCCACACGCCATCGGCGCGTCCCGGATTGCGATACCGCCACGCACCACTGACCACATCCGGGAAACCATCGCCGTCAAGATCGCCGTGCAGCACAAAAATCGCGCGATCCGGTCGGGCATCGTCGATAACATGCCGCTGCCAGCGCGACAGACTGAGTTTGGTCGGGTTATTTGTTCCGTTTAGCCAGATATCCAGCCTCGGCGTCTCGAAGTTGTACGGCTTGCCAAGAATATCCAGGTCGCCATCACCGTCAATGTCGCCCAATCGCGATTCGTGGTGATCGACCCCCGGCGATCCTTCGGCGAGATGGAAATTGCCTGCGCCATCGCCGAAAAGCAGGATCATGCGCGAATCGGGGTTGCTGCCATCGAGACGCATTTCCCCGCAAAAAATATCCAGCGCGCCATCATTGTTGAGATCGGCAAGCGCCAGGCTATGGGCATCCTCCACGCGATCGATCAACACCCGACGCTCCCAACCGGCGCCTGTCCAGCGATACAGGGTAATCGTCCCCTGCCCGTGACTGGTGCTCGTGACGACTTCCAGACGACCGCCGGGGATGATCTGACCGGCGACAACACGAATACCGCGCTGTCCGGCGTCGATCGCTTCAGCAACGTACCTGCCGTTCTCGAAACGAAACCAGTACCCGCCGCCGACCAGATCGGTCACGCCATTCCCGTCAATATCGGCAGCGGTCAGACCCTCGGCATAGACGGTGGACGTGAAGATCGCAGTCGATGACCAGAGGGTCGCCTGACGCGGATCGGGTGGAATCGAAGCGATGTACAGAATCGACGGCTGATTCCGATTTCCCTGATTCCAGAACGCCAGTTCCATTCGTCCGTCGCCGTTAAAATCGCCGAACACCTGGTCGTGGTGCCGATTCTGCCCGCCGCTTTTGATCGTTCGCCTGGTCCAGCCGGTGTTTGGGTCGTTGTGCGGGTACGGATTTTCCCACCAGAAAACGCGGTTGCTGCTGTAATCCTCTCCGGCAACAATGTCCAGGTCGCCGTCGCCGTCGATGTCTGCAAATGCACCGCCAGCTTCGATGCTCAGGCTTTCCGGTTCAATCAGGGAACGCTGCCATCCGCTTGCCGTGTAGCGCAACCAGACAAGCGCTGGCGCTCTGCCACGCCCTCCGACGACAATATCATCGCGCCCATCGCGGTCAATATCGAGCGAGAGCATCATCGTTTGCTCAAGAGGACCTGCCATCGGAGGAGCGTCGCTATCCGCCAGATAGGTCCATTGCACCAGTTCACGAGCGGAAGCGGGGGGGAGCGATGGGGAAGTGCTGGCGGGCGCTGAGCAGAAACCGGTGAGCGTTATGAGCATCAGAATGCTGATGATAGCGGAACGCAATAGTTTTCTCCTTACAACACTAATGCCTGAAGAACCCGATCCCATGAAATATCCGCCACGCGCGCCGGTCCGGCGGCGCCGAGGCGTTCTGCACGTGCAACATCCTCGAACAGCGCATCGATATGCGCCGCAAGCGCATCGGGATCCGGCGGGGCGACCAGCCCTGTGACGCCATGGTCGACAAACTCCAGCACGCCGCCTGCATCACTGGCAGTGATCACCGGGCGTGCGGCAGCCAGCGCCTGAACCGCAGTGAACCCGTAGTCTTCATCGAACGGCGCATAATAGACAGCGCGCGCCGAGGCATACAGGTCGATCAATTCGTCATCGGGCACAAAACCGCGAAACTCGACGCGTGAACCCAGGCGCAGGTCGGATGCCAGGCGTTCCAGCCGTGCGCGCTCCTCACCGGCACCGATGAACACGCAGCGGACGGGGATCCTGGTACGTGCAAGCGCCCGGAGGAGCAGATCAAGGCGTTTGGCAGCATCAAGACGCGCATCGGACAGGAGGTAATCGCCATATGGACCAGAGTGCAGACGCCCAGCATACCGGCTTGGCGGGTAGAGCGGTTGCGCGTCCAAACCAATGAACCGCTTCAGGCGCGTTGCGACATTCCGTGAGATAGCGAACAGCCGCTGTGCCTCACCCAACGTCGCGCGGTCCATTCGCAGCAGTTGATCGCGAATCGCGCGGTCTTCCGGAGTATTGGCGAAATCGGAGAGCGGTGTGCCGTACCAGTCGTATGCCTGACGATGCTGATGAACCAGCCAGACGACCTTGCGCGGATGGCGTGCTGCATACGATGGAAATTTGGTGCAGATGATCTGATCAACCGGTATGCCGTTGACATACTCGAGATCGAGGAGACGCCACGCCAGCGCCGACGGGATGAGGCGTTCGTGTGGTTGCCAGGCATAGGGGAGCGCAACCACGTCCACCAGATGACCGTGCGTCTGAAGGGCATCCCGCAATCCATCGACCAGCAGTTCAGCGCCGCCACGCGCAAACGGCACCTGCGCCGTACAGATTACAATGCGCTTGGGCATATGCCCAGTATAACCGAAAAGAGACTACTGGGTGCTGTTCGCATACTCAATGCCGCTCTGAAGGGTTCCGCGTGTGACAATACCCTGCAGACTCACCCCCATGCCGACGAGCGTCTGGGCGACTTCGGGGCGGATACCGGTCAGCACCACTTCCGCTCCCAGCAATCGCACCGCCTGCGCCGCCTGCATCAGCGCGCTTGCCACGTGCGTATCCACAACCGGCACGCCTGTAATGTCGAGGATCACAACCGATGCATGGTATTCAGCAACGCCGTGTAGTAGGCGATCAACTGTCAATTGCGTACGCTGCGAGTCGAAGGCGCCGATCAGCGGCATCAGCAGAACGCGCTTGTTTAGCGGAATGAGCGGCGTCGAAAGTTCAGCCAGCGTGCGTGCCTGCATTGCGATGATCTGCTCCTGAAGCTGCAAGCGCTCTTCGTTCGCCTTCTGAAGTTCTAGCGTCTTGGCAGCAATTTCGTCGAGCAGGCGTTGCTGGCGCTCACGCTCGCGTGCCTCGCGCAGGATAGCAATTTCACTCTCGATCGTGCGGTTCGATTCATACACGTGGAACTCAACAGACGTCTCGTCCCCGTCGGTCACGATGTTCTTCTCGTCAGCCCAGCATGGGACGCCGAAGGCGTGCGTGAACAGACCGATGATCTTCCCTTGGAGGAACGGGCATCCCCAGTTCACTGGCTGCCCGCGCTGCATCTCAAGTTCCCACGGGTTACGAATGCGCACAATTGCTCGCCGTTGCTGCATATCACAAAACGGCAACTCCAGGCGCCCCCATCCAATTGTACTGATGACTTCGCCCCAGGCGAGAAGCCCCTCTTCGAATGTGGCGCCCAGCGCTTTTGCCACGTTGTGATAGTCTTCGGCAGTTCCGAAACTTCCACTATGCGCCACCAGCAAGCGAAAGAGCGGAATGCCAATCTCATCTGCCAGTGGGCGCAGAATTTTCAACAACGAGGGATTCAACCACAAGAGCGCAGATGGTATACCGAAAAACCGCAGTCGCCCTTCATCGACCGACCACTCGAATGGTGCACGATTGAGCACTAGAGCGTAGTGATCGGCAAACACTTCATTCGACATCGAGCGCCTCCTGCAACCAGGAATAAACCAGACACGCTCGTATGTTAGCACAACGCATTTGACAAAATGGACTCGAATTTGAAGCGAATCTATAGCGAACCTGTTATGCCAGTCGCCTTTACGTGTGATCCCCAGAATCATACATCAGCGCTGCATAGGTCGCCCTATTCTCGCCCATTTTCAGCTACGGACGCTCCAGTTTCACCTCAGCTGGCTACGATGAAGCAGATTGAACAGAAGCGCCGCTCCTTCGACCAGCAGCGTCGGCGCATCTACTACGTTGCAGGATTGTTTGGTATGCTGACGATCCTGTCTCTTCGTCATTTTCCGACAGCATCGTTCTGGCGTTATTGTGGGACGATCTCGCCGATCTCTTTCTCGACACGACCGGTGACAACATCTGGTTTCTGCTGATTGTCTACGTACTGGCGGCTCATCTCTCTGCAGCGTGGCGCATTGATTTAGGAAGCGTGTACAGTCTGTCCTTTGTGATTGTCATGGCGCAGATCGCGTACTGGAATATGCTTGGCGTTTCCCCATCGAATACGAGGGGTGTGTGAATGACATGTTTCACACTCAACAGCTCCTCCGCGTCGCTATGGTATGATCACAGCGACAGGACATTCCCCATGCAACCGATGCACCAACCGAATACCCAATGTATCTCACCTGCGCTTAGTCTGGCAGCGCTCTTCACAATTGCGCTGGCGCTGCGCCTCTACCGGATCGATGCCCAGAGTTTCTGGTACGACGAAGGGTTGACAATTGCGCTGGCTATCCAGCCGCTCGACGCCATCGCGCGCGCCGCCGCCGCGGATGTTCACCCGCCCCTCTATTACTGGTTGCTCCACGGGTGGGTGCTGCTGATGGGGACCGGCGAAGCGGCGGCGCGCGCGTTCAGCGCGGTGTGCGGTGCTGCCGCTGCGGTTCTGACGACGATCCTTGGACGGCGCTGGTTCGGCGAGAGCGCCGGATGGCTCGCCGGCATCGCCGCCACAGTCTCCCCTTTCGCCATTCATTACAGCCAGGAAACCCGCATGTACGCGCTGGCAATGCTGCTGGCAATCTGTCTCTGGCTGGCGTTTGACGCTGTAATCCGCGAACAGGAGATGACCGGCACTCCGCGCACTCTGCGACAATCACGCTGGATGTGGTGGACACTCTACAGTCTCACAGCACTGGCAGCCCTTGCGACCCATTATTTCATGGTTGCGTTCGTGGCAGCGACGGCGCTTGCGGGTGCGCTGGTTCTGCGACGCAATGCGTTGCTGCTGTGGATTGCCCTGCACCTGACTCTCGCCGGGTTCTTCCTGTGGCTTGTCTGGGAAAGTCGGGAGCGTCTGGCAGTCTGGACATTCGCCAAACAACCGACCGACCCGCTCTTCATCCTGTCTGATGCGCTGCGCGTGTTCAGTCTTGGACCGGCGGCGCCGCCAGTGTTCTGGTTCTGGCTCATCGGCTTCGTGGCGCTGCTGGCGCTGGCGTTGACGACGTGGCGCACATCGCCGCGTGCGACCGGCATGGCGCTCGCCTGGCTCGTGGTTCCGCTGGCAGCGATCATCATCCTTTCCCTGAACCAGCCGTACTACAAAGCGCGCTTCCTGCTCCCGGCGCTCCCGGCGTTTCATCTGCTCCTCGGCGCCGGCGGATCAACGCTGGCGCGCAGAGCACCGGCGCGTTCCGGCGCGCCGCTGACCGCAATCTGGCTCATTGCCGCCGCTGTGACGCCACTGCATAACGAGTGGTTCAATCCCGCCTTCCAGCGCGACGACTATCGTAGCCTGACGCGGGCAATCGCGGCGACCGCGCGCCCCGATGACGCCATCCTGCTGATCGGTCCGGGGCAGATCGATGTGTTCGACTATTACTTCCACGGTTCGCAGACCCGCTACCTTCTGCCACGTTTCCGACCCCTTGATCCGCCTGCCGTCATCGCCGAACTCGAACAGATGGAGCGGCAGCACCGGCGGGTGTACGGCGTCTTCTACGTTCCTTACGAAGCCGATCCGAATGGGGTGGTGAACGCCTGGCTCGCCGACCACGCTTTTCGTGCCGAAAGCCGCTGGTACGGCGGCGTCGAACTGGTTGTCTACGAACTCGGATCGGTCGGCGCTCCGCTCCGTGCGATGAACGCGCGTTTCGGCGACGCCTTGCTGCTCGAACGCGCTGCAGTCTCATCGCTGAATGTCTCGAGCGGCGATGCCGTGCGGATCGAACTGCACTGGCGTGTGGTTGCACCACCCGGACGTGATCTGATGATCTTCGTTCATCTGCTTGACTCGAACAACCGGATCGTCGCGCAACACGATGGTCCCCCATCGTCAGTTCCCACAACCGCGTGGCAACCTGATGAAACCCGTCGCAGCCGGGCAGCGGTGCTCCTCCCGTCTGGCGTGCCGCGAGCAACGTACCGCCTGCTCATCGGGGTCTACGACCCGCAGACCGGCGAACGGCTGCGTCTCGAGGATGGCAGGGATGGGGTGGAAGTGGAGCAGTAAAGGACGCTGATAGGCGCGGTTTGAAGGCTGTATGCCGCCGTGTTGCCGCTCGTTCGTTCTGTTATCTGTGGTACACTATAGGGCATCGGGCAGAGAAAAGGAGCACGACCTATGATCAAGCAGTTCACCCACAACCTTCCACTGTTCAATGCTGATGAACACGATGCTGTCAATGGACATAATATCCTGTCTTTGAACAAACATGTGCTCCTCGGAGAGATCCAGAGTCTTAAGTCGCTCGCCTCGATATGGGACATACGAACAGCGGTTGCCGCGATTAAGCGTCGCATTGAAGATGCGAACGATGAGATTCATACGCACATGGGAGAAACATTCGTCGTCAAGTTTCACAGAGATCATATTTTATCCGACCTTGAACAGATATCTGAATCTCTAACAGTAGAAAGGGCAAAATACTACATTGATCGGCTAATAAAGAGCATAAATGAAGAAAAAATAGGAAAAGACAATGACATTAATCTCAATAGATGGAAGGAATATGAAGATATCTACACTGACAGTTTGTGGGTTATTGACCGCCGCGATAGTTCAGGCGTCCACAGTGCAGATTATTGGGGAAATTTTATACCGCAAATCCCCTACCAGATGATGCGGCGATATACAAAAAGGGGAGATTGGGTATTAGACACATTCTCAGGTTCAGGAACGACACTTATCGAAGGACAGAGATTAGGAAGAAACTGCATAGGAATCGAAATACAAAAAAGAATGGTAGATTATTCCCGAAAACTCATCATGTCGGAGCCAAATCCACATAATGTTGTCATTGATATTGTTGAAGGGGACAGCACGTTAATAAATTACCCTTCACTTCTGGAGAGATACGGAATAAAATCAGTTCAGCTCATTATTATGCATCCACCCTACTTTGATATTATCAAATTCAGTGAAAGTAAGAGGGACTTATCGAATGCAAGATCGGTGGAAGAGTTTCTTGAGATGCTGGGCTTAGTCGTTGAGAATTCATCCAAAGTTCTCGATAAAAACAGGTATCTTATACTTGTCATAGGGGACAAGTATGCAAAGGGAGAATGGATACCTCTTGGTTTTTATGCAATGAACGAAGTGCTGAAACGGGGTTTTTCTCTCAAGAGCATCGTGGTTAAGAACTTCGAAGATACGACTGCAAAGAGGCAACAAAAAGAGTTGTGGCGATACCGTGCTCTTGCAGGCGGATTCTATGTGTTCAAGCATGAGTATATTTTCATTTTCGAGCGTATGTAGTCTAGTGGTAGTAGGGGAGGTTCTCTGGCAACTTCTGCGTTCTATCACCTGCTCCGAATCTCAGAACGCCTCATCTCCCCCTTCTCCCCTTATGGGAGAAGGGAGTCGGGGTGATGAGAGAGCAAAGACGCATCAGAACGCACCTCACTACACCCGTTCTTCTTCCAGCGATGCTGTCACGGTCGGGCGCGGCACGCGCAGGCGCATCCACCCCAGCCCGGCGATGCCGAATCAACAACAGAACAACGAACAATGTCTCGTACCCGGCGATTTCGGCGAGCCATCTGGAGAGCAGCGGTCCAGCAGCGGCAACCGGCGCCATTACGATATTCGACACGCCGATGTAGGCGGGTCGTTGAGCGGAAGGAGCAAAACTGAAGACCAGCGTAAACCCGGAGAGGATGTACCCTGCCTGCGAAAAGCCGACCAGCACAAAAATGACGAGGAACCAGACCGGCATTGGCACAACCAGCGCTATCAGGATCGCCGCCAACCCTACAGCAGTTGCAAGTTCCAGCACCTGTTTGTGTCCCCAGCGATCCGCCATCCCGCCGAGGATAGGATCACTGATCGCCTGTGCTGCCAGCAGCGCCGCTGTGAATCCGCCCACCGCCCCTCCAGACAGGTTGAAGCGTTCGAGCGCCAGTGCAGTGATGAAGTTGTGTCCGATAAGCGCGAGAGCGATGCTTACCTGCCCGATCAGGTAGTTCCGAAAAGGAACATTGCGATCTAGCAGCGGACGCACGCCACGCAGGAATGCCGTCAACGGCTGCGCTGGCTGCGGCGGCAGGGCTGGTTCGACGGTTGCTGCCAGAAAGATAAACGACACGACCATCGAAGCAAAACAGATCAGCGACAGGATACCGACACTCTGCGGAAACGGAAATGCCGTCAACACCCACGCGGCGACTGCCGCGCCGCCAATGCCGAGCAATCCGCCGAGACCGCTCTGCAACCCAAAGAAGATCCCCCAGCGTTTGCCCGGAATGACCCGCGCAATGAAATCCTGCCAAGGAATGGATGCGAAACCGGCGGCAATCGCATGCATGGCGTAGCAGCCAAAAAAGATCGCCAGCAGGCCGGCGCCCGGCAGATCGCTCCAGAAGAGCAGCACCAGCCCAAGGATCAGAAACGGCAGGCGCTCGAACGATGTCGCCGTTAACAGGATCGGCTTGCGCCACGGTATCGCTGCGATCAGCGGCACAATGAACAGACCAGGCAGAAACCATTATAGTTGATCGCCGGGATCAACCCTTGCAACCAGCGATCAGGCGAAAGACGCTCGACAAAGAGCGGCAGCACGGTGAAACGCGACACATGCTCAATCCCAGGTAGAATGTGCCGCTATCGAGAACGTTGAGCCAGAAGTTGCGCGCAGCGTGGCGTCTGACAGCCGCTTCAGCCTGAGAGGTCATCGTTGCGATCGAGTCGGTCATACCTGCCTTCTTTGTGTCTGCGGAGTGTCAGAGTGGCAACAGGACGCGCTGGTCGATCGGTCGGAGATCGCTGTACTATCCCGCTTCGGACAATTGCCGTATCTATACGCGCAGAGCCGGTTATCGTTTCGTCCCTGCATCAACGCCAACAGCACACATCATCATAGCACATCCGGCGTATGCCAGTGCGGGTCTTTGATGTCCTGCCGGAGTGAAATCCGTAATAATAATGCAGTCGGCACGTTCAGAGCGGAGTGTATGCGAACAAGAAGAATGGCTATGACAACCAGGATCGCACCGCAGACAGAACGGATGATGACCGGCGAAGAATTTGCAGCGCTGAATGATACGGGACCATGTGAACTGGTTGCCGGGAGCATTGTGCCGATGACGCCAACGAGTGATGAACATGGCGGGTACGAAGCGAATATCACCAGCATCCTGCTCTCATTCGTGCGCGCGCACGGTCTTGGAAAAGTGCGCTCAGGCAAGGTCGGCGTCTACACACGTCGGGATCCAGATACCATTCGCGCCGTTGATGTGCTCTTCATCTCGCAGGATCAGTATGACCGTAGGGGAGAAACCGCGTTTCTGGACGTTCCTCCCGATCTCATTGTCGAGATCCTCTCATCCGGCAACGCCTGGTCTGAGACCATACAAAAGCTGCGTGAGTACTTTTCGATAGGGGTGCGTCTGGTGTGGCTTGTCAATCCGTCCTCACAGAGCGTGTTTGCATATCGCTCGCTTACCGATGTCCGCGAGTTTACCATCGACGATGATCTGCCGGGGGATGATGTTCTACCGGGCTTCAGCGTGGCGGTCAGAGATATCTTTGCCGATTGAGCGGGACATCCCGTGCGACGGTCATTTCCACGTTGGGACTATGTTGTTGCACTCCGTGCTCGCCGGGCGCCTCTGATATGTCCCGCACCGGTATCACCTTCCGTGTTCTGCTGCCGGATGTACCACACCCTCACGACGCTCACGCTCGGCGCTCATCTGCGCGATCTGCCCGCGTGGCGCAAGCAGCGTCACCAGCAATCCCAGCACGGACGCAATGAACCCTACAACGAACACGCCGCGGATACCGGCGCTCAAAGCGTCACGCAGCGTCGCCTGTACTACGGGGGCGCTTCCCGGCGAATCGATCAGGTTGTTGAGCGAGGTAGAGGCGTCAAGACCGGCAGCAACCAGATTCGTGACCACGGTAGCGCTGAGGATTACTCCCATAATGCCGATGCCAAACGCGCCTCCGATGCTGCGACTGAACTGAAGAGTCGAGGTGGCTGTACCCAGTTTGCTGCGTTCAACTGTGCTCTGAACTGCGATTAGAAACGCTGGGATCGAAAAGCCCATGCCGAAACCCATTAACCCCAGACTTATCAACAGCAGCAGACGATTGGTTTGCGTATCGAGGAACATGAGCGGAAACGCGCCGATAACCAGCGCCGCCATGCCCGCAAGCGCAATGGTATGGTATCCTGCCCAGAGTAACAGCCGCGTGCCGAGAATGCTCGAAAAGACCCATGCCAGCAACATCGGCATCAGCGCCGCTCCTGCCTCGGTTGCGCTCGTGCCCAGCACTCCCTGCACGTATAGGGGCACGAATGTCGCACCGCCAAACACGGCGCAGCCAGCAAGGATGCCGTGACCACAGGCAACCAGGAACATCCGGTCACGGAACAACCCAATCGGCAACACTGGATCGCTCGCGCGGCGCTCAACCCAGACCAGTGCCCCAAACAGCGCCAGCGCTCCTGCCAGCGTCGGCAGCGCCCATGATGCGCCCAGATCGGTCAGACTCATAAGCAACGTAACTGCTCCGGCAGTCAGCAGCAATGCTCCGGCGTAGTCGATTGAACGTGGTGGCACATTGTGGGCACGCGGGCGATCAATCCAGGCGAACCAGACAATCGCCGTCGCTGCCAGACCGGGAATGATGTTGATCCAGAAAATCCACCGCCATGACGCCTGATCGACGATAAAACCGCCCAGCAGCGGTCCTGCGATCGACGATATGCCCCATACTCCCGAAAACAACCCTTGCAACCGGGCGCGTTGCTCCAGTGAGAACAGGTCACCAATGATGATGAATACCAGCGGCAACAACCCGCCAGCGCCAATCCCCTGGATGGTGCGGAAGGCGATTAGTTGCGGCATTGTTGCCGCCAGACCGCAGAGCGCCGATCCGGTCAGAAAGATCGCCATAGCTGCGACGAATACCGGCCGTCGTCCGAAAAGATCGGAGAGTTTGCCGTACAGCGGAACGGTCGTCGTCGAAGCGAGCATAAAGGCAGTGAATACCCAGCTGTAACTTTCGAGACCTCCCAGCTGGCTGACAATTGTTGGCATGCCAGTGCTGACAACCGTCGATTCCATCGATGCGAGAAACAGACTGAGCATTAGCCCGGCAGTAATCAGAATTGTGCGCTGTGTTGACACCCGTGATCTCCGGATAAAATGGCGAAACTCTTGCTATTGTACCATGGGAACTGCTACGGTCCTCGTATGTATGCAGTACATCAACACGATGTGATCGCAGAGGCAAGCCGGTTGTGTCATTCCCGAGATAACACACGCGCCTGGGATCGAGGGCGTCCTGCTTTCATCGTGTGAAGGCACAGTGCCCTCGCCTCCAGTGGCGCCGTTTCTCATCCCAGACCCACATCTCGTCGCGTCTACGAGGGCACGATGCCCTTGCTGCCGGGGAACACTTCCCAGGTTAGCGGGTGTTGGGATTTCATATATAATCGACACGGAGCATCAGACAAAAGACGACAGCGATCAAACCATGGGCTGGACGCAACGCCAGATCAACACATTCTTGTTTATCCTCATCCTGACAGGCGCCCTGGTGGCGCTTGTCAGCGTGCTGACCCGCGACGCGCATCCAATAACACGCATCGGGTACGCTGTTGGCGCTCTCTGTGCTGGAGGGTTGTTGATTGCATACAGACAGGGGTGGGGAGTATGCGCGCCACGCTCCGGCGATTACGATTATGCTGGCAGTTGCGTTCTTTGCCAGCGAACCATATGTTTCGCAACAGTCTGTTACACGCAGTTCCAATGGTGGTGGCTCTGTTGCTCACCGGGTCTCGCTGGCTGTTGTTGAATGCGACTCTCTTTCTCGTAATCATGCTTGTCCGGGGCGGGTGGAGTGGCATCTATACCTCGATCCCTAACCTGGTTGCGTACTGGGCGCTTGCAGGTGGTATGATCTTGAGTCGTCTGGCAGTCGACAATGCGCAACGCCTGGAGGAAGCGCGTCGTATCGCTGAAGAGGAGCGGATGCGTACGGCAGAGGCGTTAGCACTGGCGCAACAGCGCGCCAATGAACTGGAACAGCGTAGTGCCGAACAGGGGCGGTTGCTCCAGCTCGTATCGGATCTGGAAACGCCTGCAATTGCGATTGCCGATGACGTTCTTCTTGCACCGATCGTGGGCAATCTTGATGCTCGCCGCGCATAGGCGCTAAACAAGCGCCTGTTGGAGACGGTTGCGCATCGACGGACACGCCTCGTCATCCTCCGATATCGCTGGTGTGACGCATGTTGATACCTCGGTCGCGCAAAGCATGGTCCAGGTTGCACAGGGGTTGCGGTTGATTGGGTGCCGGGTCGCCATCAGCGGAATTACGCCAGCAGTCGCTGCCACGCTTGCATCCCTGAACACGACGCTTCCTGACATTATCACCTGTCGCTCGCCACAGGATGCGTTGCTGCTGCATCCGTGAACAATGGTATAATCCGTGTAAGTCTCATTGTGATGGAATGCTTCTATGCGGATTGCCATTTTCACAGAGACCTTTCTGCCCAAGATCGATGGCGTGGTCTCGGTTCTATGCCTGGCGCTCCAGCATCTGCGTGATAAGGGTCACGAGGTCCTTTTGTTTGGTCCGCCCGACATGCCCGATACCTACGCCGGTCATCGTCTGGTACGCACTGGCGGACCACGCTTCTGGCTCTACCCGGAACTGCGGATCAACCTGCCGAGTGGCAAAATCGTTCGTGAACTGCGCGCATTTCAGCCCCACGTCGTTCATGTCGTCAATCCGGCGTTTCTCGGACCTACCGGTATTGCGCTAGCGAAATGGTTTGACCTTCCGCTCGTCGCTTCGGCGCATATGGATATTACCAGTTACACGACCCATTATGTAGGTGCGTGGGGCGTTCCTATCGCCTGGTGGCTCTTCCGCACCGGACACAATTTTGCTGATCTGAACCTGGTTCCTTCCAGTGCAATGCTCCACAAGGTGCGCGAGCGCGGGTATCGCCGTGTACGCTGGTGGCATCGCGGCGTTGATACGGAGCGATTCCACCCCGACTTTCGCTGCGCTGCGATGCGTGAGCGACTCAGCGGCGGTCATCCCGACGATTTCCTGGCAGTGTATGTCGGGCGGATCACGCGTGAGAAAAATGTCCACCTGCTGCGCGATGCGGTCTGCGGTCTGGAAGGGGTGCGCCTGGCGCTCGTCGGCGGCGGACCTGAACTGGAACAGATGCAGGCATACTTCGCCGGTACAGGAACAGTCTTTACTGGTTATCTGCGTGGCGATGATGTCGCAAGGGCATATGCGTCGGCGGATGTGCTGGTCTTTCCTTCGACCAGCGAAACATTCGGTATGGCGCCGCTTGAAGCAATGGCGTGCGGATTGCCAGTGATCGGCTCGCTGACCGGCGGGCTGGTCGATACGCTGCGTGATGGGGTCAATGCACTGGTCTACAATCCGGACGACCCATCGCAGATACGGGAACGAGTGCGACTACTCCGCGATTCACCCGCCCTGCTGGCGCGGTTGCGTCAGGGCGCTCTCGAACATGCGCGCAGCCGTTGCTGGCAGGCGACAATGGATCAACTGATCGGGTACTACGAATTGGGAATCCGCTATCATCGCCAGTCGAAAGTACGGCGTCGGTTACGGTTGATTCGTGCACCGGTATGACCGAGGCAGAACAGATCACGATTGTCCGGGTGCGCGGGCGTTTGCGTGACATTACGTTGCCGCCACGTTGCCCTGCCTGTGGTGGGGCAGCCGGTGTCATGCTGCGTGTCGAGCGCGCCTTCGCCCGCGAGCATCGTCGTCGGGGGATCACAACTGATATGCCGCGCGGCGTAACGACTTTCCACGTCGCTTCAATCAACGTGCCGTTTTGCACTGCCTGCGCTGCTCGCCATATGGCGGAAAGGGCGACTGCCGAACCTGTTCCTTCTCCGTTGCGCACAACCGCCGCGATGTATGGCGTCGTTGCTGGGGTTGCGCTAGTTGCTGCGCTGTTCTTCGCGGTCTTCATCTGGAACGCAAGCACGGGCGGATGGCGTCCAACGCTGACCTTTGCTGCTTCGATTGCAGCTGGTTGCGCTATATTTGCTGGCTGGTTCGCAGTTCAGGCAATCAATGCGCTACGCGCTAGCGCCACGCTTCCGCCAACGTCAATTACCGCCGCCTTCGATTTCAGCGACCGGCTCGCGCGCCGCTTCGAACCAGAGTGGCGCGAGTATCGCCTGCGACACGCCGGCTATGCCCGTATGTTCATTCAGGCGAATGCAGCGCGTCTGTGGGACGAGACCGGTCCACTGGCGATGCGCGCTGCCCGGTTGCGCCGTATTGCCGACTCCCTGCGTGTCGCCGCAGCAGCTGCACTGATTGTCATTTTTGTGCTGCTGGCGCTTCAGGCTGGCACTCCCTGACTGTTGATCCTCGCAGTCTGTCTCTTTTCTGGCGCCTGTCAAGAAGGGGGCGTATAATATCGCACACTATGAACACAAAAGCACACGTCCTAACCATCACGCTTCCCGATTGGCTGCAACAACGTCTGGCGACGCCCGTGTATCTCCATGACGACGAATCGCGTATGCGCCTGGTTATCGACATGGCGCGCGAGAATATCACGTGCGGTACGGGCGGTCCATTCGCCGCTGCCGTCTTTCGTGCCAGTGACGGTATGCTGATAGCCGCAGGGGTCAACAGTGTCACGCGGTTGAATAACGCGATACTGCATGCCGAGGTTATGGCACTGATGTTTGCACAGGCGAGGATGGGGTCCTACTCGCTGCGTGGCACTGGTGCACCGTATGAACTGGTCACATCGTGTGAACCATGCGCTATGTGCCTGGGCGCTACGCTCTGGAGCGGCGTGCGGCGCCTGGTCTGCGGCGCGACCCGTGATGATGCCGAGCGGATCGGGTTTGATGAGGGTCCAGTGTTTGCCGAGTCGTATGCTTACCTGGAGCGGCGCGGCATCGCTGTTGTTCGCCAGGTGCTCCGCGCTGAGGCGGCTGACGTGCTCGACCAGTATCTGCGCAGTGGCGGGATCGTGTACAACGGTTGAGTACACTAAATCAATCTCTGCTGATTTGCGCCACAACCAGCGTCATATCATCGTGCTGTGCAACATTTCCCATGAATGCTTGCACCTCGGCGATAATGCGGTCGATCAATGCATGCGGCGGAAGCGCGGCGCATGTTGACAGGATCGCATCGAGCCGCTCAAAGCCGAACAACTCGCCAGACGCATTGTGCGCCTCGACCAGACCGTCGGTAAAGAATAGCACTGTGTCGCCTGGTGCGAGATCGACTGCCAGCGTCTCATATCCCATATCGGGTTGAATGCCGAGGGGTAATGTCGGTCCTGGCGGATAGAGATACTCAATGCCGCCATCAGCACGTACCAATACTGGCGTCAATTGCCCAGCATTCGCCACCGCCATGCGTCCGGAAGGATCAATGGTGGCATAACAGAGAGCAACAAATGTGCCGCGTGGCACATCATGCGCCATGCTGCGGTTAGTTTCACGCAAGACCAGCGCTGGCTCTTCGTGGTCGATTGCTTCGGCGCGCCCGACCGAACGCGCCATCGCCATCAATAAAGCGCCCGCTACACTCTTGCCCGACGCATCACCGATCATGACAGCGACTGCCTTGCGCTCGCCGAGGGCAAAGCAGTCGAAGAAATCTCCGCCCACTTCGCGCGCTGGGAGGCAGCGCGCTGCTAGCGCGATCCCCTGCCGACGCGGGAGTTCACGCGGGAACAGGTTCGCCTGGATGCGACGCGCAATCTCCAATTCCTGCTCGCGGCGCGCAATCGATTCGGCGTACAGACGCGCATTCTCAATGGCTATGGCTGCATTGTCGGCGAAAACCTGCGCAACTTCGACATCGCGCTTCGTGAAGCGCGCTCGTTCGTTTGCGTCGATATTCAGCACGCCAAGCACATCGCCTCTGGCAACGAGCGGAACGCCAATCCACGAGCGAATTTCGCTGATATGCGGTTCAGGAGCCCAGATCGACGAGGTGCTGACATCATCGATCAGCAGCGGTTGTTTGTGTTTCACCACCCAGACCGCCGCGCCAGGTTCGTCTAACGGACGGTTCATTGCATCCAGCCGTGTTGCGATCGTTTCCGGCGCGACGGCGGCAGCGCGCAGGATCCGCCCCTCGCGCAGCATGATCGAAGCGCTGTCATACGGAATGACCTTCTTCAATTCACGCAGAATGACCTTTAACACCTCGCCTGAACTGAACGCAGCGCTCAGCACGCGCGCCACTTCACGCAAGGTATCGGCGGTGCGTCGCGCTTCCTGTTCCGCTGCAAACAGCATCACATTCTGCACGTGCAGCGCCACCTGGCGCGCCACTGCTGCCAGAAACTGCTCGTCGCGCGCGTCGAAAGCGGCTGGTGAGTACGCCTGCACCATCAGCACGCCAATTGGTTGCCCCTCACGCCCGATGAGCGGCATGCCCAGCCACGATAATGCCGTGCGCTCCGCGCCAATGACATGCACGCTCAATTCCGGGAAACGCCCGATTTCCTCGATCAGGTTATCGAAGCGCAGTGCACGTCGGTGACGCAAAACCCACGCAGTCAACGAATCGGGCGGCGGGGGCTGACGCTGCCAGAAGGTGTGTTCTTCACCCTCATCGATAGACAGACCATCACTGATGATGTCGTGTTCGGCGTCATACACGACCACCGAGAAAACATCAGCGCGCATGAAGCGCGCCAGCGCGCGCGCAATATGGCGTAGCAGAGTGCGCAGTTCCAGTGTCGTGCTGGCGGCATGGCTGATGTCGCTCAGCGCCGATAGTTCCGCAACCTGACGTTCCCGTTCGGCAAACAACCGGGCATTCTCAATCGCAATTGCAATCTGATGACCGACAGCGCGCACAAACTCGATTTCCTGATCCTGGATGACGCGCTGGTGATCATCAACCAGCAGCAGGGTTCCCAACACCCGATCGCCAATCTGCAACGGCACGGCGATCAATGCGCGATAGTTCAGACCGATGCGTTCCCAATGGCTGCTATGCGCTAGATCGTCGATAATGAGCGGACGACGCTCTTCGATGACGCTGTGCATCAGGCTGCCAGCAACCGGCAGGCGCGCCAGGCGTTCCGAGTACTCCCGTGGGAAACCCTGAGCAGCAGCCAGGATCAGTTCGGTGCAGTCCGCGCTCAGCAATCGCACTGCTCCGCCACGCATACTGAGGTGTTCCGTGAGCAGCGCCAACGCACGATTAAGCAACTCATCGAGTGGTCGCTGGAGTGCCAGTTCTTCTGCGAGTGCCGTCAGTGTCTCCAGTTCGCGCGTCCGGGCAGCAATGCGTCCGGTTAACGCATCGCTTAGCGCACGCTGCTGTTCGACGAGCGCTGCATTTTCCAGCGCTACTGCCAGCAGATTGCCGATGCGCTGCAGCAGATCAAGGCTGTCTTGATCGTAGATGCCCGGGCGGTAACTCTGAACAGAGATAACGCCAACCGTTTCGTAGCCGAGGATCAGCGGCGTTCCCATCCAGGAACGTGATCGCTTTTGCGGATTGCCGAACTGCTCTGGCTCAACACCCAGCGAGCTGCGCTCCTGCTCCAAATCCTGGACCAGTAACGGCTTGCGCTCCCGCACCATCAGACCTGTGAGCGGTCCATACGGCGTGTTCTCCAGATACTCGATGCTCTCTTCATCGACGAGCAGCGCTGCCCGAAATGTCTCGCGGTTGGAGGGATCGCAAACAGCAAAATATGCGGCATCGTAATGAAACACCGGCAAAAGTTCACGATGGATGGCTTCAAAAATTGCACGTGCGTTGACTCGTCCCAGGCATGCGATGCTGACATTCCGGATGATGTCAAGCGCGCGGAGGTTACGTTCCCGGTCGATGCGCAGTGCTGCAAGTTCCTGTTGCAGTTCAGCAAGCGGATCTTTCACGGGTTGAATCACGACACTGGTTCCTGATACGCTCAGCAGGCGCAGTCATGGATTGCGGGTTGCTCCTGTCTCGGTATGCAGGCTTGCAACTGTATCTCCAGAGTTTAACGCTTATAGCAGATTTGCGCAAACACCACAAACATTGTCAGGACAGACAGTCCATGTTACGATAAGTGCAAACCGTGTCATATATGAAGTACGTGCCTGCCATGAGGCTGAAAGCACTGATCGAACCGGGCGATCCTGAACGCATCGCTGGCGGTTTTGAGTTCACTGAAGGTCCGGTCTGGTATCCAGATGGTTTTCTGATCTTTTCAGATATTCCTGCTAACCGTCAGTACCGCTGGCATCCTGTCCACGGCGTATCCGTCTGGCGTGAACCGAGCGGTCATTCGAACGGTCTCACCCTCGATCGCGAAGGACGCATCATCGCATGTGAGCACGGCGGTCGGCGCGTTTCGCGCGCTGAGCCAGGTGCCGAACCGGTGACGCTGGCGGATATGTATGGCGGGAAGCGCCTCAACAGCCCGAATGATGTCGTGGTCAAATCGGACGGCACGATCTATTTTACCGATCCACCCTACGGTATTGCACCTGAAGAGCGCGAGCAGCCGTGCAACGGCGTTTACCGCATTTTGCCCGACGGAACGGTCGAACTGCTGGTCGATGATTTTGATCGCCCCAATGGGCTGGCATTCTCGCCCGATGAAACGATTCTGTACATCGATGACTCTTCGCGGCGCCACGTGCGTGCGTTCGATGTTCTGCCCGACGGCCGGCTGGCAAACTCGCGTATCTTCGCCGACATGGATCACCCACAACCTGGATCACCGGATGGAATGAAAGTCGATGTCGAGGGGAACCTGTACGTTACCGGTGCAACTGGGGTGTGGGTCTTCGAGCCGGATGGGAGGTGGCTGGGTGTGATCGCCATGCCGGAGCGACCGGCGAACTGTGCCTGGGGTGATGCGGATCGCCAGACTCTCTACATCACGGCGCGCACTTCGCTCTACCGCATTCGCACGCGGGTTCCTGGTCTGCCGGTGATT
The DNA here is from genome assembly GCA_017743475.1 of Roseiflexus sp. Classification (GTDB taxonomy): domain Bacteria; phylum Chloroflexota; class Chloroflexia; order Chloroflexales; family Roseiflexaceae; genus Roseiflexus. Next base: position 22,220 of record JAGHYV010000059.1, read on the forward strand.
CGTGAACAGATGTAGAGTGTAACTCGGAAATGTGCTCTAGAAGTGCGTTCGATGGGGCTAAACCCGACGCTATAAACGATGAACAACGCCCTCACGTGCCTTTCCTCTCACCTACCTGGCCAGCTCGCCTTCTCTCTGCCAGGATGGGGGTTCGCTCACCCATTTTGCCCTATGCACCAATACTGCTATCAAGCTAAACGCTTCACTCCTTGCGTTACTCCTGAAACGATCATCGCCCTGGCATTTGCCAGGGCGATGATCTCCAACTTCGTGCTCAGGCTCCTGCGCTGCGTAGCAACGTGCTGGTACCTGGTAAGGCGGACTGGCGCGTGTGTACGAGATAGGCTGCGATGTTAACTGGATTATCCTGCTGCGACGTCGGGTGCGTGATCTCGGGAGCCTGAGCGTCCTATCGTAGCCGGTTGGGTTAATTGCAAGCATTGACGACCGACCACGTCTCTAGTTTACTCGACGTATATCGCAATCGCAATGACGCAAAGGTATCCTTCTGACATGAACAGAGGTACTATGCCCGACACTGCCCATAGTACTACTTCGTTAGAAGGAATGCAACGGGAGGCACAAGAATATGGGGTTGCTGAAGCCTGGCTTTAGCAACCCAGCAGGGAACAGGTGGACATGCTAATGGGGGTTAGTTATCACCATCGAGCAGATCCCAGCGCTCTGGTGAGCGCCAGAGCGCCGAAAGCAGCAAATCGCGGACGGAGTGGAATTCTTTGGGCAGGCGATCGTAAATCTTCAGGAACAACTCTTCATGCAGCAGGATTTCATGTGACCACTGATCGCGATCAACCGCCATCAGTTCAGTAAACTTCTCTTCGCTGAAACCCTCCAGCCCACGCCAGTCGATATCATCGTAGCGCGGCATCCAGCCGATTGGGCTTTCGATGCCGACTGCCCGACCATTAGCGCGCTCGACAATCCATTTGAGGACGCGCATGTTCTCGCTGAAGCCGGGCCAGAGATAGTTCCCTTCGGCATCCTTGCGGAACCAGTTGACGCTGAAGATACGCGGCGGGTTAGGAATGGTGCGACCGAACTGCAACCAGTGATTAAAGTAGTCCCCCATGTGATAGCCGCAGAACGGGAGCATTGCCATCGGGTCGCGACGCACTTCACCGATCTTACCGACAGCGGCAGCAGTCGTCTCCGAACCCATGGTGGCGCCCATATAGACGCCAAATGTCCAGTTGAACGACTGATAGACAAGCGGCACGACAGTGCTGCGGCGACCGCCGAAAATAAATGCACGGATGGGAACGCCATTCGGATTATCCCAATCAGGGTCTATCGCTGGGTTCTGCGAAGCTGGAGCGGTGAAGCGCGCATTCGGATGCGCTGCTCGTCGACCTGACTCGGGCGTCCAGTAGTGCCCTCGCCAATCGATCGCCTCTGGCGGCGGATCTTTCGTCATTCCTTCCCACCAGACGCCGCCATCGGGCGTCAGCGCAACATTGGTGAAGATGGTGTTACGCGACAGCGTGATCATTGCATTCGGGTTTGTCGCGTATGAAGTGCCAGGAGCGACTCCGAAATAGCCAGTCTCTGGATTAATTGCATACAGGCGACCGTCAGGTCCGGGCTTGATCCAGGCGATGTCATCACCGACGGTTGTCACTTCCCATCCCTCTTCCTGAAAGGGTTTAGGTGGGATGAGCATGGCAAAGTTGGTCTTACCGCAGGCACTGGGAAACGCAGCTGCGACGTAAGTTTTGCGTCCTTTCGGATCCTTGACCCCCAGGATGAGCATGTGCTCCGCGAGCCATCCTTCGTCACGAGCGATAACTGATGCAATGCGCAATGCTAGACACTTCTTGCCTAGCAAAGCGTTGCCGCCATACCCGCTGCCATACGACCAGATCATGCGCTCTTCCGGGAAGTGGACGATATACTTGACCGTCGGATTGCAGGGCCAGGGCACATCCTTCTGTCCGGGTGCAAGCGGTGCGCCGACTGAGTGCAGGCAGGGAATAAAATCATTATTACCCAACGCATCGATGACTTTCTTCCCGATCCGCGTCATGATCCACATATTCACGACAACGTACGCCGAGTCGGTGATCTGGACACCAATCAGAGCGAGCGGCGAGCCAATTGGACCCATGCAGAAGGGGACGACGTACATGGTGCGCCCGCGCATTGAACCATTAAAAAGCGGGATCAGTGTCTCTTTCATTTCTTTGGGGGACATCCAGTGGTTGGTCGGTCCCGCATCGCTGCGGCTGACGCTACAGATGAAGGTGCGATCTTCGACACGCGCTACATCGCTTGGATCAGAACGCGCCAGGTAGCATCCGGGCCACTTCTCCTGGTTCAATCGAATAAACGTCCCCGCCCGAACAAGTTGCTCACATAGCGCATCGTACTCCGCTTTTGAGCCGTCGCACCAGTAGATGCGATCCGGTTTGCACAGATCAGCCATCTCCTGAACCCAGCGTATCAGCTTCTCGTTTGTTACATACGCTGGGACCTCTATCACTGACGTCTCCATGGTTAGATCTCCCCTCCCGACGTCTTGTGACATATATCACGATTCCCTCCATTATGCCTTAATTGTCTAATAACAGTAACATTTGAGTAACAAATGGGCCGAAAAGGAACGATAGCACGCTTATTCGCGCGTCAGGCGACGGTACACGGTACGGTGCGGTTGATCAGCTGCTTTGCCGAGGCGACGTCGACGGTCCTCCTCGTATTCGCTATATGTGCCGGGAAACCAGACAACGCTCGATTCATTCTCGAACGCCAGAATATGGGTCGCAACCCGATCAAGGAACCAGCGATCATGGGAAATGATGAGCGCGCTTCCAGCGAAATTAATAAGCGCGTCTTCCAGCGCTCGCAGGGTGTGGACATCGAGATCGTTTGTTGGCTCGTCGAGTAATAGCACATTCGCGCCTGAACGAAGCACTTTCGCCAGGTGCACCCGGTTGCGTTCGCCGCCGGAAAGGGTTCCCACCTTCTTCTGCTGGTCAGCGCCGGTGAAGTTGAAGCGCGCCACATACGAACGCGAGTTAACCTGTCGGTTGCCAAGCATGATTACCTCATCGCCACCGGAGATCTCTTCCCACACCGTGCGATCCGGATTCAGCGAGTCGCGACTCTGATCGACATACCCTAGCTTCACCGATGGACCGACAATCAAAGTGCCGCTGTCAGGATGCTCCTGCCCGGTGATCATGCGGAACAGGGTGGTTTTGCCAGCGCCGTTCGGACCGATGATGCCAACGATTGCGCCAGGCGGCACATCAAACGTCAGGTCGTCGTACAGAAGTTTGTCGCCATATGCCTTCGTCACATGCTCGGCGCGAATGACAAGGTCACCAAGGCGTGGACCAGGAGGGATATAGATTTCCAGCTCGCGCTCGGCGCGCTCGGCGCTCTGGTTGAGGAGTTGTTCATAGGCAGCGATACGCGCTTTGCTCTTTGCCTGACGTGCGTGGGGTGAAGCATTGATCCACTCCAGTTCGCGCGCCAGCGTCTTCTGCCGTAGACTCTCGGCTTTCTCGGCAGCTGCGATCTGCTGCTGCTTCTGAACCAGCCATGATGAGTAGTTGCCGCGCCAGGGGATGCCCATGCCGCGGTCCAGTTCCAGAATCCATTCAGCCACATTGTTAAGGAACCGACGATCGTGGGTAACGCAGATCACTGTGCCTGGGTATGCTTGCAGGTGACGTTCAAGCCAGGCGACCGATTCGGCGTCAAGGTGGTTGGTCGGCTCGTCGAGGAGCAGAATGTCCGGTTTCTGGAGCAACAAACGGCAGAGCGCCACCCGTCGGCGCTCTCCTCCCGACAGCACGGCAACTGGCGTGTCGCCGGGCGGACAGCGCAGGGCATCCATCGCCAGTTCCAGCCGACTGTCGAGATCCCACGCGTCGAGATGATCCAGTTGTTCCTGCAATGCTGCCTGCTCGGCAATCAGCGCGTCCATATCGGCGTCCGAATCGCCGAACCGTTCGTTCACCTCGTCGTAGCGTCGCAAGAGATCGACAATCGGTTGCACCCCCTGCTCGACCGTCTGCCGGACGGTGAGTGAGTCGTCGAGGCGCGGTTCCTGTTCCAGGAAACCGACGGTGTACCCTGGTGCGATGACCGTTTCACCAAAGAAATCACGGTCAACGCCTGCCATGATGCGCAACAGGGTCGATTTGCCGGCGCCGTTGAGTCCAATCACGCCGATTTTGGCGCCGTAGAAGTACGAGAGCGAAATATCCTTCAGTACCTGCCGGTTTGGTGGCACAATCTTCCCGACCCGAATCATGGAATAGATAATTTTTGTGTCGGTCACGGTACGGCCTCACGCTCTACATAAGATAAGACGACAGGAGTAATATGTGGATGTAGGGTTGGTGTGGAACAATGTAATAGTGTAACACAGGTTAGGGGGATGTGGGGCATTATCGAAGCCGCTATCCCCGACTCAACGCCGCCAGCACTTCTGCTCGCCCGACCATTCCCACCAACCGCCCATCGGCATCGACAACCGGAATCCGCTTGATCCTATGTGCCATCATCAGGCGCACAGCATCGGCAATCGGCGCATCGGTCAGCAGCGTCACGACTGGGGAGGTCATCACATCGGCGGCAGTACGCCCCTCAGCAGCGACTTCAAGCCCAGGCAGACGGGCGCCGCCGCCGAACCACGCCGCCAGGGCACGTAGCGCGCCGGGACGCACCCGTTTTGCAGCGCGCCGCATGACATCGCCATCGGTGATGATTCCAATGACCCGGCGCTCACCATCAACGACGATCACGCGTCGCTTGTCGGTTTCAAGCAGGCGATCAAGCGTCTCTGCGAGCGGAGTGTTGGGTTGGACGGTCGGAACATCGGTGATCATGATCTCACCAACCGTTTTGGGTGCGCCATCTGGCTGCCTGAAGGGTGTGGCGGGACGCTGGCGCAACCCTTCTGCGACGGTGGCAAGGAGATCAGAACGGCTGACCATGCCGACCAGGCGTTGTTGCGCATCAACAACTGGAATACGTTTCAAGCCGCGATCCGCCATCACTGCCGCCGCCTCTGCCAGCGGCGTGGTCTCCGGTAATGTGATCGGATTGGGGGTCATCAGATCGGCTGCGATGTGCGGGTGCGCTGCAAGGATTTCGATCGTCGCTGCACGCTCCGCCAGCGACAGTTCGCGCTGCAACGCCAGCGGCAATTCCGTCGCGCCGCGGGTGAGCAGGTCGCCGTCGGTAATAATGCCGATCACACGGTTCGCCGCATCGACGACCGGCGCCGAGCGCAGCGCGTGGTCAATCAACAGCGCGACAATCTCGGCGACCGGCGTATCGGGACGCACACTGACCACCTGGCGGGTCATCACATCGGCGACGGTGAGGTGCGCCGGGAACGGACCGATCGCGCGCGAGGTGTATTTGATCACCTCAACTGTCGTCGTCGTGATCAACCCTTCACGCACCATCTCCAGGACGTTGGGCATAACCCGTGCGATACGGTCGGGTCGATCCACGAATGTTACCACGATCGGCAGGTCGCTGCTCAGTTCGACGAGCGATGCCGTATGGATGAAACTATGCGCACCATACCCGGCGATGCCGCGCAACACGGTGCCGCCGGCAATTCCGTTGCGCTTGAGAAGTTCGAGCAGCGCAAGCGAGAGCGGACGCCCGTGCCACTGATCGCTTTCCCCCAGAAAAATCCAGACTTGCTGTGCATTGCCGCTCAGATCCACATTGATCCTCCTTGCCTATGGCAGTACCCGCGCGATTCCCGCGCCCAGAAAAACGCTTGCGATCCCCAGCCCGAAACTGCTGAGCACGTACAGACTGGCTGCCCTCCAGCTACCGCTCGTCACCAGCGTGTAGGTCTCAAAACTCAGGCTGGAGAACGTGGTAAAGCCCCCAAGCAAACCAGTGACGATCAGTAGTCGCGCCGTGTCGCTCAGGCTCAGGCGCGTTGTTGCCAGAACCAGCACAAATCCGATGGCGAAACTTCCAATAACGTTGACGATCAGTGTACCATACGGAAATGATGCGCCCCAGCGCTGCGCTGCCCAGATTGACAGACCGTAGCGCAGATTGGCGCCGATCGCCGCCCCCACTGCAATGGCGATGATGTTAATCACAGCGCTCTTCATCACAATGCGTCTTTCTGCCACATTCACCTGTGTCTTTCAAACAAAAACCTCTACGGAAGACCATAATTGGTCGTTCTCCGTAGAGGCTATCAGCCGATACACGGCATTCCGCGAGCCTCATCGCGTGAACTTTGTCTCAGTATACCGCTGGGGTGCAGGAACGTCAAGCATTAGCGGGCAGCAATGGAAGTCGACGGATCTGCTTCATACGTTACTGGCAACTCGACGATCCGATCATCAAGACAAGCGGCAGCGCAGAGCAGGGCTTGTCGAATATCTTCGTCTTCGAGTTTAGGATATTCCCGGCGCAGGTCATCACGGTCAGGGTAGAGTGCCAGTAATTCAATAACACGTCGCACCGTCAATCGCAAATCGCGGATCGATGGTTGACCATTCATACGCGCCGGATTGATTGTTATACGGTCTAATTTCATCACACCTCGCCTCCTGCTTCGCAGGATGATGCTTTCCCATACTTCATAGCGACTGCCGCACCTCATGTGCTCTTTCTGGATCAATTGGATGATCCTGCTGCTCGACCGTCACCCCCAATGGCCCTGCACCCGATCTTGACGGCCGCTGCGTCCCGTGCGTGACTGAGGAGATA
>JAGHYV010000009.1 GCA_017743475.1 Roseiflexus sp.
TATCCGCGCCGATCCGTGTTCTATTCCAGCTTCCAGGGCAAAGCCCGCCTGCGCGGGCTCATGGAGATTGAGAATTTAATCCGTGTGCGCCTCTTGCCGTGGGGCTAATGAAAATTAAGAATATAAACCGGTATTCGCCCCTTGCCGTGGGGCTGAAGCCCTCGGCTATCCAGGGCGAAGCCCGCCTGCGCGGGCTATTCCGGACAAAACTGCATCCGTGCTGATCCGTCGTATCCGCGCCGATCCGTGTTCTATTCCAGCTTCCAGGGCAAAGCCCGCCTGCGCGTCACGCAAACTCCAACGGTGACCCTATCAGCTATCGGCTATTGGCTATCAACTATTGGCTGTCGACTATCGGCGACGATAAAACCTCTCATGATACCTTGACAACCTGGAACAGGTGTGCTGCTATTGACACGCTACCGGATACCCGTTGGAGCGCACCTATGCCCACCGCCATCGACCATGATGCGCTGCTCAAACTGGTGCTCACCGCCTTCTTCCGCGAGTTCATCGACCTGGTCGCGCCCGACCTGACCGCCGCCCTCGATCCCGTACCGCCGGTCTTCCTCGACAAAGAAAGTTTCGCCGACCTCTTCGACCCCGACCGGCGCGAAGCCGACCTGGTAGCGCAGGTGCGCCTGCGTCAGCACCCCGCCACGCTGCTGATCTACCTCGAGCATCAGGCGCAGGCCGATGCTGCGCTGGATCGGCGGATGTTTCGCTACTTTGCGCGGCTCTACGACCGCTACGATCAGCCGATCTACCCGATAGCGCTCTGTTCCTATCCGCGCCCGCGGCGTCCCGTCGCCGACCGGCACGAGGTGCGCGCGGCGCAGCGCACGGTGCTGACGTTCCAGTACCAGGTGGTACAATTAAACCGGATGGACTGGCGGGCGTATCTGACGACGAGCAATCCGGCGGCGATTGCGCTGATGGCGCAGGTGCGGATGGCGCCGGAGGATCGGTGGAGGGTGAAGGCGGCGTGTCTGCGGCTGCTAGCGGGTGTGCCGCTGAGCGGGGCGCAACAGCGGCTGATCGGGCAGTTTGTGGACATCTATCTGCCGTTGAACGCGCGCGAGGAGCAGGCGCTGGCGGCGGAAGTGGCGCGCCTGCCGCGTACGGCAAAGGAGGTTGTGATGGAGTTGATCACCAGCTGGGAGCGCAAAGGACGGGCGGAGGGATCGCGCGAGGGGCAGCGTCTGGTGGTGGAATGGATGCTGACGCGCAGGTTCAGGGCGCTGCCGCTGCTTAGGGGGGTAGGTTTTTGAGAAGTCCTTTTGTTCCCTCTCTCGTTTCGGGCTTCAGGACGCCCAAACTCCCCCTTCTCCCTTTGTGGGAGAAAAGGATCGGGGGGATGAGGGGCAAACGTGCACGGGTATGCCAAAAGGAACATTCTCCCCTGCGGTCAGAGATCGATAGTGATGCCGAGATTGAGACGCTCCGCTTCGCGCAGCGCCAGTTGCGCCACAGCAATGTCCTGAACAGCATTGCCGACCGATTTGAAGAAGGTGATCTGATCATCGCTCGTGCGCGCGGGAACAATTCCGGCAATGACTGCACCCAACTCGACCGTCTGCGACTCGTCGAGTAACCCCAGACCTCTGGCGTGCTGCAGATCGCCTGCCTCTGCCCATGCTGCTGTTTGCTGATCAACGACGACATACGCCCGCCCAATGGTCTCCGGTGGCACTTCGACCATCTGCGGCGTGAACGAGCCGATACCGTTAATGTGGACGCCTGGACGCAGGCTGGCATCGTCAAAGACCGGTGTCGGCGAAGATGTTGCGCAGCAGATGACGTCCGCCTGTAGGAGCGCTTCGGCAGATGATGCTGCAATGTCGATATGTGGCGCAATTGCATGCTCGCGCAGCATTGCCGCCAGGCGTTCAGCGCGCTCGCGGCTGCGGTTAACGATAATCACGCGCTTGATCGGGCGCACAGCGCACACCGCTTCGACCTGATGATACGCCTGCGCACCAGCGCCAATGATCGCCAGCACCTGCGCATCGTGGCGGGCGAGTACGCGGGTTGCCGCACCCGACGCCGCACCGGTGCGAAGCGCCGTCAGGTACGATCCGTCGAGCACCGCTGCGGGTTGGCCAGTTGCAGCATCGAGGACCACGACGAGCGCATGAATGACTGGCAGATTGTGGCGCGCAGCATTGTGCGGAAAGACCGACACGACCTTCAACCCCAAACCGCTGCTCTCTTCCAGCAGCGCTGGCATCACGAATGTGTGCGACTCGTGACTCTGTTGCTGAAGGTGTGCGCGCAGCGGCACGGTGGCGCGCCCGGTTGAGAGTTGCACAAAAGCGGAGGAAACTGCATCAATAGCGGCAGGCATCGTCACTGCGCGTCGCACATCGTTAGCAGTCAGGATTCGCATACGTCACACCTTTCCCTTCAGAGCCTTCCCAGACGAAAAGACGTGCTAGCAACCGGTCAGCCAATCCAGGAAGCAGCAGCGCCATCCAGACCGTCAGGCGGTCGCTCCACGAAACATACGCGACACGCGGTTCATGTCGAATGGCGCGCACAATGGTGTCTGCTACCCGTTCAGGTGCAACGGCAGGTGGATTGAAGCGTCGGCGGTCGCGGTGACTGCCAAGGCGATGGTCATTGAATGCCGTGCGGGTTGTTCCCGGTCGCACCAGGGTGACCGAAATGCCGCTACCGCGCAGTTCCACTCGCAACGCCTCGGTCAACCGGTCGAGCGCCGCTTTGGTTGCGGCGTAGCCGCCAGCATAAGGGAGCGCGCGCAACCCCACCACGGACGAGATGAAGATAATCTGCCCGCGCCCGGCGTGCTGCATATGTGGAAGAACCGCCTGGGTCAGAGTGAGCGAACCGAACAGATTGACATCCAGCGCTGCGCGCAGATCGGCGGGTTGCAGACATGCCACCGGTGATGCCAGACCGACGCCAGCGTTGTTGATCACAACGTCGATACGGTTGTATACTGCCAGGGTTTGATCAACCAGGCGTTGCACGTCGGTCGGGTCGGCGACATTCACAGGGATGGCGCGCGCGCGCCCTCGCAACCGGTCGGCGAGTTCTGTCAGGCGGGTCGAATCACGAGCGGCGAGCACAACATTCGCACCAGCATCGGCGAGGGCGCGCGCAGTGGCTGCACCAATCCCACTCGATGCGCCGGTGATAATGATCGTCTTTCCTACAGGGTCCATTGCAATTACTGCGTAGTTTCCGTCGGCACGCTCTCTTCGGGGGCATTCAGCGCTGCGGCAAGCCGATCTTCCACCACAATCGCTATAACTGGCAGGATTGGCACAATTGCAAGGTTGTAGCGCTCGGCGATAGCGCCTTTTAGTCGTAATCCGCTCCGCCCCAGCCAGATCAACCCTGGGAGCAGCGCTGGAACGACGCCGAGGGTCAGGGCGCGCGGCAACCAGTGTGTGCGCGGCAGACGCCCGATCAACGCCTGTCCTGCGGTAACAACTGCTAGCGTATTGAACAGAAGCCGTGTATGCTCGCCGACACTTTCGTCGCGCAGGCTGAGATAGGGAATCTTAGGCCACCATTGCCGCGAATTGCCGTGGAGAATGATCATTACCAGCACATTGGCAACGATGAACGCTAGCCGGTTCAGCACAGCTCCTATCATGTTTGTTCCTGTGTTCTTGTAGTGAAATGTGGTTAGTATACAGTAGAACGAAATGCGCTATGTGTCAACCATTGCATCATCGTATTTCTCATTGGGCAATCTCTTCAAAGCTGTTCGACACATGTGCTATAGTTACCCCGGTGCACAAAAGGCCATTGCTCTCCAGTTTCAAATGAGGAGGTCTAGTTTGGAGTCAGATCGCAAGATCGCGCGCATCGATCTGCGGATATTTCCTCGCACCGAACAAGTGGTATCGATTGTCGCGCTCATCATCTTCTTCGCGTCCGGCTTTTCAGCGCTGCTCTACCAGGTGATCTGGCAGCGAATGCTCGGTTTCTTTTCCGGTGCCGATGTGTATTCGGTCACGATCATCGTCGCAGCATACATGGCCGGCATGGGAGTTGGCAGTCTCACCGGGGGGTATCTGGCAGATCGCCTCTCGCGCTGGGGGAACCTGGCATTGTTCGCTAGCGTCGAGCTGGGCATCGCCCTGTTTGCGCTTGGGAGCAAGGGATTATACTACGACTGGCTCTACCAGCGGCTTGCGTTTCTGGCTTCGTCACCGCCACTGATGGCAGCCGTGCTGTTCTTCAGTCTATTAATTCCCACCTTCTGCATGGGTGTTTCGCTGCCAGCGCTCGCGCGTGCACTCACCCGTTCGATTGAAATGGCAGCAGGCACAATAGGTGCGCTCTACGGCGTCAACACGCTCGGTGCAGCAGTCGGTGCTGGTGTAACGACCTGGATTCTTCTGCGGCAGTACAGTTTTGAGACCATCCTGCTCATCGGTGCGGGGATCAACGCACTGGTCGCATTCACCGCATTCCCACTGGCGCGGTTCCTGATGCGACCAGGAGGTGTGCAGCCATCCGGAGTCGCCTCGCGCACGGCGCATGACGGATCAGCGGGTGCCGATCAGACGCCCGGCAGACAGTTGCCCGTACCAGTCTGGATCGCACTCTACGGTCTTTCCGGGTTCATTGCGCTATCGCTGGAGATTCTTTGGTTTCGCATCCTGGGGGTCATGCTCAAGTCCACAGCGTTCACGTTTGGTACGCTGTTAACCATTTTTCTGAGCGGTCTGGCGCTTGGCACATTCCTGGGCATCAGACTGGCGCCGCGCGATCGTCATCCAATGCGATCCTTTTTGCTGTTGCAAACCGGCGTAATCGTGTTTGCACTGGTTACCACGACTGCGTTTGTTGCGCAGGTTGGTCACACGGCGTGGCTGGCGCCGTTCTGGGGGTATTTTGGTAGTTATGAGCCGCTGAACGTAGGAAGCGCCACTGCTGCGCTGGCGGGTTTGCTGTTCAATCCGGCTGCGTTGGATGCTGAGGCGCAGAGCCTTGCCCAATTCTTCTTCTTGCTCTATGTGATGCTCCCAATTGTTCTCATTGGCTTACCGACAATCTGCATGGGGATGAGCTTCCCGCTGCTCCAGAAAATCGTGCAGCGCGATCCGGAAACGCTGGGGAGACGCGTCGGCTGGTTACAGACCTCAAACATCATCGGCAGCATGCTTGGCACCCTGCTGACCGGTCTGGTTGCACTTTCGTGGCTGGGAACGCCAGGCAGCCTGCGCGTCATTGGGGTGCTGTCGGGTCTCTTTCTGGCATTGTTTGCATGGGGATGCCTGATGCGGGCATGGGTCCGCCGCGCCGTGTATATCGGCAGTGTTGCGCTCGCGTCTGGTCTGGCGCTCATCGTGCCGGACGCGCAAACCTTCTGGGCGACATTGCATGGCGCTCTGCCCACAAATGTCATCGTTGCCGAAGACAATACCGGGCTGGCGCTGATCAAGAGCAGTAGAAGCGACTTTTCTCGTCGGGCGCTGGTGATGTCCAATGGGTTGGGGCAAAGCTCCATTCCCTATGGCTGGACGCACAGTGTGCTTGGCTTTCTGCCGGTACTGATCCATCCCAACCCGCAAACCATCGCTATTATTGGGCTTGGCTCAGGCGACACATTGTTTCATTCAGGGGGACGTGCAGTAACGAAGGAAATCATCTGCATCGAAATCGTTGGTTCGCAGATGGACATGTTACGAGGAATGGCGCAGCGGCGCGAATATCCTGCGCTGCTCTCGATCCTGAACGACCCGCGTATTACTTACGTTATCACTGATGGACGTTCGTACATCATGCAAAGCGGACGCAAATATGACATTATCGAAGCTGATGCGCTGCGTCCAAACAGTGCCTACGCTGGCAATCTCTACTCAGAAGAGTACTTCCGCCTGCTCCTTGACCACCTGAACCCCGGCGGTCTGGCAGTGACCTGGGTTCCGACCGAGCGCGTGCGCACGACATTTATCCAGGTCTTTCCGCATTACGTCGATTTCGGCGACATTTTGATCGGCAGCAACGCCCCAATTGAATTAGACCTTCAGGCGATCTACCACCGACTTGAAGATCCCTTCACCCGTGAGTACTACCAACAGTCTGGAGTGAACATCGTACAGTGGCTCGACGAGTACTTCGTCAAGCGTCAGCCAGTGGTTTCCGATCCATCGGCGCCGCGACCGTTCTCGTCCGACACGAACCGTGATCTGTTCCCGAGGGATGAGTTTCTTGTGCGATAGGGGGCGGCAATAGAAGGGTGCATTTCTTTGATCTGCTGGCGCTGCCGGAGATCGATGCGGTGATCGTTGATGCGCCAACCTCGATGCACCGCGATGTCATGGTAGCGGCAGCGCGTGCCGGCAAACATATCTTTACCGAAAAGGTGCTCACGCCAACCCTTGCTGAAGCCCATCAGATACCCGCTGCCGTCGAACAGGCATAGGTCGTACTGACCGTCTCACTGCCACGACTCATCGAAGGGTATACGCAGGCGATCACCTCGCTGATCACTGATGGCGTCTGCGGTGATCCAACGCTGGTGCGCATGCGGATGGCGCGCAACGGCGCACTGCGCACAGAACGAAACCTTGATGTCTGGCTGCCTGCTCATTTCTATGATCCAGACCAGTGTCATGGTGGGGCAATGATCGATCTGGGATGCCGTCCAATGTACCTGGCGCGTCATATCCTGGGATTGCCCGAAACGGTCAATTCGCACTACAGGTACGTGACGGGGCGCGCGGTCGAAGATAATGTGGTTGTGACGCTTGGCTACGCCAGCGGCGCACCGGCGGTCGTCGAAGCCGGCTTTGTAACGCCAGCATTACCATTTACAATTGAGGTTCACAGCACGTGCACCAGCCTGATCTATAGCGCACCGCCGCCGGTATTGCGTATGCGCGGTCTCGATGACTGGATCGAGCAAGCGATCCCCAAGTCATCACCGCTGCCGTTCGTCCAATGGGTCGATCATATCCAGCGTGGCACGCGCAATGTCGCCAATATCGACGCCGCACTCGACCTGACGAAACCGATGGAAGCGGCGAACCGCTCGGCGGCGGAACGGCGACAGGTGCGCCTCGACTCACTGCAACCTTGATACTACCATATCGTTCCAGGAGCAACTGTTCATTATGACCATCTCAACGATCATCAACGTCGGAATCGTCGGCGACGGCAACATTGCCCGCGGGCGTCACCTTCCCTGCTTCAAGAAGCATCCCAACGTTCGACTCGCCGCCATCTCCGATGTGGTCGTCGATCTGGCAGAATCGGCGGCGAAGGAGTATGAAATTCCCGCAGTGTATACCGACTACCGCGACATGTTCGGTCACGAAAAACTTGATGCGGTCGTCATCTGTACGCCGAACAAGTTCCACGCACCGGCATCGATCGCTGCTCTGGACGCCGGATTGCACGTCCTGTGCGAGAAGCCGATGGCGCTCGATCCGGTCGAAGCGCGCGCGATGGTCGCTGCTGCCGAACGCAACGGCAAGATCCTGAGCATCGCATTCCACTACCGTCATATGGCACAGGTGCGCGCCGCCCGTCGCGTCGTCGACGCTGGCGAACTGGGTCATGTGTACATGGCGCGGGTCTATGCCATCCGTCGGCGTAGCGTTCCCTCGTGGGGCACATTCGTGCAGAAACATATCAGGGCGGTGGCGCCATGATCGATTTCGGCATCCACCTGCTCGACACTGCACTCTGGTTGACGGGGAACCCACAGCCAATTGAAGTCTGCGCCAGCATATTGCAGCACCTCGGCGAAGCGCCGAATGTCAACCCCTGGGGACAGTAGAACTACCGCGAGTTTACCGTCGAGGATCAGGCGGCAGCATTCATCCGGTTCGCCAATGGCGCCAGTATGCTGCTCGAGTGTTCCTAGGTGCTGAACATCCCCGAAAACTACGAGAACGTCTCGCTTTCGGGAACCGCCGCCAGTCTGGAGGTCTTTCCGCTGCGGGTCAACAAAGCGCACCTCGATATGCTGGTCAGCTGGAAGCCGGACTGGATGCCGGTGAGCGTGACAATCCCGGTGATGTACAGACCGCTGATTTCATTGGAGCGATCCTCGAAGGTCGGCAGCCGGTCTCACAGGCATATCAGGCGCTCCAGGTCACCGAGATTGTGGATGTGATCCATCGCAGTGCTGCGGCAGGCGCTGCCGTGCGCCTGAATGGTGCAGCGAAGGGGTGATCGTCTAGCGAATGACTGTCTGCTTTTGCGTCCTTTCAGACCCCATCCTTTCAAGACCCGTTTTCGTATGAGAATGGGAATACAGTGCGCCACGGTCGCTGCACTGTCTGGATGGAACTGGACATAATCATGTCATGTCACAAACGCAATCAATGCAAGGAGAACCAGCAACCCATGACCGTCACACGCGAACGTTTTGAACAGGGCATGACCTACGCTGAATACAAAGCCCAGATGACCCGCAACCGTGAACGATTAGAAGAGAACGAGCGCACCATTGAACTCTCGCCCGACGACATTGCGTTCTTCGCCAACCTTCCCGAAACGCTAAACGTGCTGGTAATCACAGAAGACTGGTGTGGCGACGCGATTGCGAATGTCCCGATCCTGGGGCGACTTGCAGCCGAGAGCGGCAAACTCAATCTGCGCTTCTTTTTGCGCGACCAGAACCCCGACCTCATGGATCAGTACCTGAACCAGGGCATCCACCGGTCGATTCCGGTCTTTGCCTTCTTCGATGCGCAGTTTCATCCCATCGGGCACTGGATCGAACGTCCTGCAGCGATCACCACGATGCAGGAAAAGATGCTGGCGAGTCTCTACGCAACCGATCCAGCGTTTGCGGGGATTGCGCCGGGAACGTCACTGGCGGTGCTGCCCGATGCAGCGCGCACACGGTTGATGCAGGCATTCGCCGATTTTCGCGCCGAGACCCGTGCACTCGCCGACCGCGAGGTGGTGCGTGAACTTCGGGAACTGATCACGCAGTGGTTGTCGAACCGTCAGGAGGGGTAGAGATGGACATCGACAGTGGACGGCATCTGCCCAAGATCAGGATCGTCTACTGTGCGTCGTGCGGCTACGAACCGCAGACGCTGGAACTGGTTTCGGCGCTGATGCACGCCTTTCACTACGATATTGCCGGGATTGAGATCATTCCCTGGCAGGATGGTGCCTTCGATGTTGCCGTCGATGGCGAGTTGATCCATTCGATGTACCGCGACGGTGGTTTTCCCGCACCCGAGACCATCATCAGAGCGGTACGGGAACGGCTGGCAGGTTGAATCCGCGCCGGAGCGCCGCGTGGTTCAGCGTCAACAATGTGCGTTGGCGCTTTCCCAGGTGGCGCTCCAGCGACTGACAAACCGCTTCGAGCGGCAAAAATGGCTTCAACCGGAGAAAAATCCCCAGCATCACCATGTTGAGCACGCGCTCATCGCCGATCTCACGCGCCAGATCGCTTCCGGGCACTCCGACAATGACAATGTCAGGGCGTGTCGGCTCACGTCCTGCAAGCGAACGGTTGTAGATCAACAGCCCGCTGGACGCGGTCAACGGCTCGTATTTATCCAGCGACGGACGGTTCAGTGCAATGACCGTTTGCGGATTGCGCACCAGTGGCGCACCAATCGGCGTATCAGACACAATGACCGTGCAGTGCGCCGTCCCGCCGCGCATTTCAGGTCCATACGACGGCATCCAGGTTACCTGTAAACCGGCGTCCATCGCAGCATACGCCAACGCCTGCCCGGCAAACAATGCACCCTGCCCGCCTGATCCACTGATAATGAGATCATGGTACATATGTCGCCTCTGACAGGAACTGAGAGTCCTCTCGACGTTGAACGTTGAACGTTCAATCCCCAACCTTCAACCTTCAACCCCCAACCTTCAACCTTCAACCTTCAACCTTTCCATCCCCAACGTTCTTAAGCTCCCCCAGCGGGAAGGCCGGGATCATGCGCTCTTCAATCCAGCGCAGCGATTCGATTGGTGTCAACCCCCAGTTGGTCGGACAATTCGAGAGCAGTTCGACCATGGTAAACCCATGCCCGGCGATCTGATGCTCAAATGCAAGGCGTAGCGCCTTCTTCGCCTTTCGGATTTCTGCAGGGTTATGGAGACTACGTCGGGCAACATAGACTGAGCCTTCTATCTGCGCCACCAGTTCGCTCACCCGTATCGGGTATCCCATCTGCTGCGGATTGCGCCCGCCCGGCGACGATGAGGTGACCATGCCCGGCGGTGATGTCGGCGCCATCTGTCCGCCGGTCATGCCATAGATCGCGTTGTTGATGAAAATGACCGTAATCTTCTCGCCGCGCGCTGCAGCATGCAGCACCTCAGCCAGCCCGATCGACGCCAGATCGCCGTCCCCCTGATACGTAAAAATGACTCGGTCGGGCAACACGCGCTTCAAACCGGTCGCTACTGCCGGAGCGCGTCCATGCGCCGCGCCGACGAAGTCACAGGCGATGTAATGGTAGGCAAACACCGAACACCCCACCGACGCAACGCCAATGGTGCGTCCCAGGATGCCGAGTTCCTTCAGAACCTCGGCGGTCAACCGGTGCGCGATACCGTGCGTGCAACCGGGGCAATAATGGGTGTATGTGGCGGTCAGTCCAACCGGGCGCTCATAGACACACTGTTCGGCGATCATAGGCGCACCTCCGCATCGAGTCTGCGTGCGCCGTTCTTCGTGACATGCGTATCGTGCATCGTCTGTTCAATAGCCTGCACTACCTCATCCGGCAGCATCTCGACACCGCCCATTCGACCGTAGAAGCGCACCGGAGCGCATTCCCCAACCACCAGCCGCACATCTTCGATCATCTGACCGGCATTCATCTCGACGACCAGGAACGCGCGCGCGCGCGGCGCCAGGCGCGCAAGGTGTTGGGACGGGAAGGGGGAGAGGGTGATCGGGCGGAACAATCCGACCGCCATGCCGCGCGCGCGCGCCGCTTCAACGGCATTCTGCGCCACCCGCGCCGCGCTGCCAAAAGCGATAACGATCAGATCGGCATCCTCGAGATACATGCCGCTTGATCGCTGTTCGCGCTCTGCGATGGCGGCCAGTTTTGCCTGAAGCGCCAGGTTGTGTCGTTCGAGCGCCTCCGGTTGGAGATAGATCGAGGTGATGATCCGCGGAGGGCGTCCCTCTGCACCGCCCAATGCCCATTCCGGCAGCGACGGTTCGCGCTGACAAAACGGCGGCAATTCAGCCGGCTCCATCATCTGTCCCAGATTCCCATCTACCAGCAGGATCACCAGCATCCGGTACCGTTCCGCCAGATCGAACGCCAGCCCCGTCAGGTCGATTGCTTCCTGGATCGTTGCAGGAGCAAGCGTCAACGGACGAAAATCGCCATGCCCGGCTGAACGAGTCACCTGAAAATAGTCGGATTGAGAGGCGGCGATGTTGCCCAATCCCGGACCGCCACGCATCACATCAACAACGACGGCGGGCAGTTCTGCGCCAGCGATGTAACTTAACCCTTCCTGCATGAGACTGATGCCAGGACCGGATGAGGACGTCATGACACGCCTACCAGTGCAGGCTGCTCCGTACACCATGTTGATCGCCGCCACTTCACTCTCAGCCTGTACGAATGCGCGCCCAAGTTCGGGCATGCGGCGTGCCAGATACTCCAGCAGTTCTGTTTGCGGTGTAATCGGATACCCGAAGTAGGCATCGAGTCCTGCGCGGACTGCTGCCTCTGCAATCGCTTCATTGCCCTTCAGAAGTTCTCGCGCCATTGCGATCTCCTCGTGCTCATAATGGGTGTAGTTGTTATGATACTGATCCCACGCATACACCGTCTGCGACTGCGGTTTTGATCGAAAATGTGCGATAGACAGTGATAGCTGCTTCGGGGCATACCAGGGCGCAAATCGTGCATCCGGTGCATATGCCCTGTGGGTCGCGCAATTGCGCAGGATGATAACCGGCAGCGTTGAACGTATCCGCCAGTTGCACAACGCCTTTTGGACAGAATGCGACACACAGGCCGCATCCTTTGCAGCGCTCCGTATCCACGATAATGCGTCCCCGAACCATCTCAACCTCCAATCAGTAAATGAACTCGTGAATATCGTAGGTAGCGATTTGTGGACCGGGCGAGCCGAAGTTCAAACGCTCCACAATTGCCTGACGTTGTGTGCGCAGTTCTGCATCGTTGAGCGGACGTATGCCAGCAGCGCGTATTTGGGCGGCATACGGTGCGTTGGTGCGCTCAGACAGCGTGCTAAAGTAGACGATGTCGCCTGATCCGAGCGGCAGGCGATTGAGCAACGCAACCGTATCGGCGACATGCCCGGCTGCAAAGCGGTCGCCTCCCAGCCCGACAAGTACAATCACGCTGACTGCGATGCCAGCCTGCTTGAGTTCCGTTACCGTCGCCACAATATCGGCAGCGCTGGACGGTTTCTCCACAAATGCCAGCAGCGGATCGTGTCCACTCTCCATACCGATACTGACCCGCTTCAATCCGAGCATTCCCAGACGCGCATATTCGGATGCCGTTTTCTTGCTGCCGGTGAATCCGTCGAGAAAAGCATGGATCGGCAGATCGCCGATCTCTTCGCGCGCGATCTGCATGAATGCCTCCAGCCGTCGAGTTGGCGCTGCCAGAGCATTGGCCTCACCGAGGAAGATCGAGCGCCGAAGCAGGATCGAGTCGCCGAGAAATGCGCGCACCGCGCGGGTATGCACGCGAAACTCGTCGGGTGACTTGATACGAAAACGACGACCGCGATAAAAATCGCAGAAGGTGCAGGTGTTGAACGAACACCCCTCGGTTGCCTGCACGACCACCGCCATGTACTGATCCGGCGGTAAAATACCGACCGGATCGTACACCTGCTCGAATGCCTTGCGATCAGCACCGTGCTCTGCAGCATCGAAATATGACGCGCGCTCGATGATAGTCAGGAGTTCTTCCAGTACGCCATCGCCATTAGCTGCCGCACGTGTCGCCGCCTCCTTTGTCAGCGCATCGCGCAGACTCGCCATGCGCGCCGCCGCCGAGTCGATCAGTTCGGCGGCTTCAGCATCGCTCACCCGACGACGGATCAGCCCATCACCCGTGCGATGCTTCTCAAGCAGATGTCCGTTCAGTCCACGCCTGTACGTGCGCCCGTCGCGGGTCAGCACCCATAACCGACCGCCACGATCATAAGTGAGCACCTCGTGCGTACCAAACATGACGCTGAGCGCGCCGGGTCTGATACTGATCGTGACCTGTTCGCCATGGATTGTGAAACGAAAGACCATATCAGATAACGTTGAGCGGATGCGCCAGGGCATCCGCTCGTTGCTCCTCAACTTTATTTATCATCCTGCCGGTGCAACCACCGGGGTAGTCTGTCGCACAAGGCTCTTGCGTCCAAGCATCCAGAGCGCCCCCAGACCAAACAGGATGACGGCGATGCTCACCATCTGTCCAATAGCAGGTGCGGCAGTAATCACGACCAGCAAAAGCAACCCAAGCGCCAGTGGTGCGAATGGGCGCTCAATCCATGCTGGTCGGAGACGCAACAGGATCTGTCGCCCCACCTCAAACCCTACGACAATTTGTGCCACATATGCAATGGCAAGAATGGTCAGCAGGATCAGCGCCATTCCGACAAGGAAGCCCGCCGCAACGACGATACCCATCAGGCCATTCAGTTGTACACTTCCCAGCACGATGGACGCTGCAATGGTGAGGAGTATCACCGCCAGGAATACCAGCACAATTGCCAGAATGCTGACGATACCCCAACCAAGACCGGCGACCGGTCTGGTTTCCAGTTCATCGGTTGTTCCACGCAGGAGGTGTGGCGTCAGCCACACAAGAATCAGACCGAGCAGGAACAATCCTGCAGAGCGCCGTATCAGATCAAGAATGCGGTCGGTCAGGGTTGGCTGTGGCGGTGGCGTCCGCGTCTCTTCAGTAAAACGCACCTGCCCGGCAACAGTTCCAGGTGGGAGGGTTACAGGTGTCTGGCTGGTATACACCAGATCGCCGCCGATCCATGCCTCGCGATCTACCGTTAACCCGGCAGGCACGGCTGGTGGTGATGCAATGCCTTCGACCCGCAGTTGCGAAATCCAGGCTAGTTCGGTTTCGGCATCGACTCCTGCCTCGACGTTCCTGCCGATAGCGCCACGGAGGAGCAGGCTGTTTCCGCCAAACACGGCATCTCGCTCGACCGTACCTGCCAGCAACGCCTGCCCGCCAACAAAGAATAGCGAGCCATCTATTTGACTGCCAGGCAGCGTTTCGATGCTCGCGCCGCTTCCCCACAGGTTATTGCCGATGCGCGCCTGCGGATCGAGACGTATGATCGCCGCTCCTACGAGCACATCATCGGCAACTGTGCCGTTCACGACGACTCCTCCGCCCAGCGCGAGGAGATCCCCTTCGATAACACCGTTTATTTCAACGGTTTGCGCCATGGTCACAACATCGCCGATCACACGACCATTGACCGTTACGGTTGTGGCGGTGACGATCAGATCGTCGGTGATCGTCTCGCTTGCGTCAATCACAACCCGCTCACCCGTGCGGCGATCAATCGCCGCGACGGTCGAAGGCGTCAGGATGAGCAGAAGCACAACCGCCATCGCCAGCAGCAGCGCCGGGTGAACGGTTCTGCTCCGCTTCCTTGTTCATACATCTCCTCCTCTCCAGATGAATATCGTTATGATGAGGTGCGCAACTTATCATAAGACAGATGTGACATCCTTGCGGAAAAGAAGCGTGTGCGGCAGAGTTAAGGATGCACTACCTTTGTAAAACGTGCTATACTGCGCGGCGCGTGTGTTGATACAGGAGCGTTCCATGCGGATCTATAAAGCTAAAGCGCCGATGCGGATCGGCTTTTTCGGCGGCGGCACCGATGTCAGCCCCTATGCTGAAGAGCATGGTGGCAAGGTGCTCAACTGCACGATCGACAAATATGTGCGTTGTATGTTGCGCCCAAGCAGTGAACCGGGGATCATCATCCGCTCGCTTGACCTGGAGGAAGTCAGTCGCAAGACGACCGGTCACTGGGATGGGCGCCTCGATCTGCCGCAGGCAGTGCTTGATGCGGCAATGCCCCCTTCCGAAGGAGTCGAAGTGATCATGTTCTCTGACGTGCCGCCCGGCTCCGGGCTTGGTTCGTCGTCAGCGCTGGTCGTCAGTATGCTGAAGTTGATCGGCGCTGCCTACCAGATCAATCTCGATCCTCATACGCTGGCAGAACTTGCCTACCGGATCGAACGGGTCGATCTGGGCATTCCTGGAGGAAGGCAGGATCAGTACGCAGCAGTGTTCGGCGGTATGTGCGTGTACCATTTTGGCAGAGAACGGGTGATCGTCGAGCCGGTGTTGAACGATCCAACCGCGCTGCTCGAACTAGAGAGTTGCCTGCTGCTAGGATATATCGGCAGTCGCAAACTGCTCACCCAACACCTGGTAGACGACCAGGTGCGGCGCTTGAAGGAAGGCGACACGCTGCGCTATCACGATGAGACTAAAGCTTTTGTAGATGAAGCGGTTCGACTGCTGCGCAGTCTGCGGATTGCCGATTTCGGCAGATTGTTGCACGATGCATGGGAGGTGAAGAAAGCTTTTTCACCCTACATTGCACCGCCGGAAGTCGAAGAGATCTATGCGCTGGCACGTCGTCATGGCGCGTGGGGCGGCAAAATCACCGGCGCTGGCGGGGGTGGTTTTATGGTCTTCGCCTGCCCGTTCGACCGCCGGCTCGAACTTGAGCGGGTGCTGATCGAGGCAGGGGTGCAGATCCGACATTTCTCATTCACAACCCAGGGGGTGCATGCCTGGAGTGTGGATGTTGAGGGAAAATAACTGGCATTTCCGGTTTCGGCGGGGTGGTGGTATCATAGTGTATCAGGCGCTGGCATGACTTCCGAACACGACCGTAAAGGCGTTTCAATCGCGGTTTCTGCCGAAGTGCAGGCAGCGCTTGCAGCCGGGCAGCCAGTGGTTGCGCTGGAGAGTACGGTTATTACTTACGGATTGCCCTATCCGCACAATCTTGAACTGGCACTTGCGATGGAGCAGGAGGTGCGCGATCAGGGCGCAGTTCCGGCGACAGTTGGGATAGTTGCGGGCGTGCCGACCGTCGGCATGGATGCAGCGGCAATCCAGCGTTTTGCGCAATTCGATCCGCACCATCCTCCATTGAAAGTGTCGCGCCGCGACATCGGATACGTGATCGCGGCAGGCAGCGATGGAGCGACAACTGTTGCGGCAACGATGGTGCTTGCGCATCTGGTGGGTGTGCAAGTGTTTGCAACTGGCGGGATCGGCGGCGTTCATCATGGTGCGCGCGAGACATGGGATGTTTCTGCCGATCTGACGGAACTGGGGCGTACACCAGTGCTGGTGGTGTGTGCCGGCGCCAAAGCGATTCTCGATCTGCCAGCGACGTTGGAGTACCTGGAGACTGGCGGCGTGCCAGTGCTGGGTTGGCACACTGCCGAATTCCCGGCATTCTACAGCGTATCGAGCGGTCTGCCAGTTGCATATGCGCCAGACGCACCGTTCGTCGCGCGTGCATGGAAGGCGCACCGCGCGCTTGGCGGCGCCGGTATGGTGCTGGCAGTACCGCCACCTGTGGAGTATGCAATCGATCGTACAAAGGTAGAGGCTGCGATTGAGCGTGCCCTCAACCGCGCAGCAGAAGAAGGCATTCACGGTCCAGCAGTGACGCCATTTCTCCTCGCGGCGCTGGCGCGGGAGACAGAAGGCGAGAGTGTGCGCACCAACGTTGCGCTGTTGCGCCAGAATGCGCGGATCGCCGCGCAGGTGGCGGCAGCGATTGCAGGCATACGATGAGTCGGGATACCTTGCCAAACCTGTACGATCTGTCACTGGCGGAAATGGAACGCCTGATGATAGCGTGGGGACAGCCAGCCTACCGCGCGCGGCAGATATTCCATCAACTGTATGTCAACCTGGTCGACTCGCCGCTGGCAATGACCGACCTTCCCCTGGCGCTGCGGGAACGCCTGGTTGCCGAAACGCGCCTGGCGCCGCTGGTGCCGGAACAGGTGCGTGTGGCAGATCAGGGGTTGACACGCAAGGCGCTCTTCCGCCTGGAGAACGGCGTACTGATCGAGAGCGTGCTGATGATTTACCCTGACCGTGCAACCGTGTGCGTTTCGACGCAGGCAGGGTGCGGGATGGGGTGCATCTTCTGCGCTACCGGAACACTCGGACTGCTGCGCAATCTGTCACCGGGCGACATGGTGGCACAAGTCGTCTGGGCGGCGCGCGAAATGCGTCGCTTTGCCGCAGAACGCCATATCTCGCCCTCCGTCACCCCTCCCGACGATGATTCCTGGTGGACGCCAGACGATCTGGAGGATCATAGATCTTCCGATGTGCGGGGTATTTCCGTCTCACGACTGTCGAACATTGTCTTTATGGGCATGGGTGAGCCATTTGCGAACTATGATCGCTGGTGGCGCGCAGTGGAGATTCTCCACGATCCGCGTGGGTTGAACATGGGCGCGCGCAGCATGACCGTCTCGACAGTTGGGTTGGTTCCGGGTATTCGCCGCCTGGCGACAGAGACGCTACCGATCAACCTGGCGATCTCGTTGCACGCTCCCGATGATGCCCTGCGCAGCGCGTTAATGCCGGTCAACCGACGGTACTCGCTTGCCGCGCTTCTTGAGGCGACCCGCGACTATCTGGCAGCAACCGGTCGGCGGGTCTCATTCGAGTATGTGCTGTTGCAGGGGAAGAACGACGAACCGGAGCATGCAGTGAAACTGGCGGCGCTGCTCCGTGGTGAAGCGGGGACAGTGACATTGCCCCCTCACCTAGTGCACGTCAATCTCATCCCGTGGAATCCGGTGCCGGGCATGCCGCTGGGACGGTCGGAGCGCCGACGTGTGCTGACCTTTCAACGTATCCTGCGCGAGCGCGGCATCGCCTGCACCGTGCGCGTCGAGCGCGGCGTTTCTATTGCAGCAGCATGCGGACAACTGGCGGGAGGCAGGGGTGTTGAAGGTTGAAGGTTGAAGGGTTGAAGGTTGAAGGTTGAAGGTTGAGGGTTGAACGTAATACAGCGAGATCGGTCCTCAGTTCTCAGCTCTCAGTTCTCGGTTCTTGGTTCTCAGTTCTTGGTTCTTGGTTCTCAGTTCTCAGTTCTCGGTTCTCCCACATGCATCTCTCCGAACAGTTTCTCCTGCGACGAGATGTGACATTTCTCAACCACGGCAGTTTTGGCGCCTGCCCGCGACCAGTATTCGAGGTGTACCAGCAGTGGCAGCGCACGCTGGAGATGCAACCAGTTGAGTTTTTAGGTCGGCGGCTCAACGGGTTACTGGCGGAAGCGCGGGCGCGTCTCGCGACGTTCGTCGGCGCTGCACCCGATGATGTCGTGTTTGTGCCCAACGTCACTTATGCGATGAATATTGTTGCCCGATCAATCGATCTCCGACCGGGCGATGAGGTTTTGGGCAGCAATCACGAATACGGCGCGGTCGAACGCACCTGGCGCTACGTCTGCGAACAGCGCGGCGCCATTTACATTCCGCAACCGGTTTCTCTGCCGGTCGATGATGGTGACGCGATGGTCGAACAGATATGGAGTGGCGTTACTGAGCGCACAAAAGTAATCACTCTGAGTCATATTACTTCACCAACCGCACTGATCATGCCGATTGCGACTATCTGCCAGCGCGCGCGGGATGCTGGCATTATCACCGTCATCGATGGTGCGCATGCGCCAGGGCAGATCGATCTGAATATGCAGGCGATTGGGGCGGATTTTTACAGCGGCAACTGTCACAAATGGCTCTGCGCACCCAAAGGCGCCGGATTTCTCTACGCCCGTCCAGAGCGTCAGGCGCTGCTCCAGCCACTGGTTGTCAGTTGGGGGTGGCAACCGCGCCAGCCAATGCGTTCAAGCTTTCTCACCTATCCGGAAGGCGCCTCCTTTCGCGACTACTACGAGTGGATGGGGACCGATGATCCCTCGGCGTTTCTCAGTGTTCCGGCGGCAATCGATTTCCAGACTGCCAACGACTGGTCTACCGTGCGCCGCACCTGTCACGCGCTTCTGGCAGACGCCTCCCGGCGCATTGCCAGATTGACCGGATGTGCGCCACTCACCCCCGATGGCGAAGCGTGGTGGATGCAGATGCGCGCCCTGCCACTCCCGCCGTGCAACCCGAAAGAAGTCCAGGCGCGCCTATGGAATGAATTCCGTATCGAAGTTCCGTGCTACGATTGGGAAGGCACCCCGCTGATCCGGATCTCCATCCAGGCATACAATACACCAGCAGATATCGACCGATTGCTGGAGGGGTTGCAAGCAGTCTTACGTGTGTAGGTTGGAACACTCGCCGGGAAGCCGGAGTCCTGTCGCCAGAATGCGATCAATGCCTTCTCGTGTTCCTGGACTCTGGTTACGGCAAGGGTTTCGCGCGCCACCTTCGGCATCTCTGCCAGAAAACCCGCTGCGCGCAGTATAACTGTTCACGCTTGGAGGCAACACACGCGCCTGGAAGTGAGGGCGTCCCACTCTCGTCACGTTTCCGAAGGCAAGATACTCTCGCTTTCAGGAGAAATGTGAACACTTGTAGTTGTTAGGCAATTCCTCACAATATGCACAGTCCACCGGCATTCGTTCCCATCCATGCTGGTTGCCACGGAGCCAGGGCGTCCTGATAGGGCAATCGAGAGCGAGATACCCTCACTCTGGGGTGCATTGCTGTATACTGTTCCGGCGCGTCAGGAATATTTCAGAACGACCCATTGTGGCGCAACACTGCTGCGTCTCTACGACATCCGCTCCAATTCATCGAGCAATGCGCTGAAGTGATCCATCGCTGCCTGGATCGGCGCTGGCGAGAGCATGTCAACCCCGGCATCGCGCAACAGTTCAATCGAGGGGCGCGACGATCCGCTACGCAGGAAGCGCAGATACCGCTCGATCGCTGGACTTCCCTCCTGAACAATCTGTTTGTGAAGCGCCAGCGCCGCCGAAAAC
The DNA here is from genome assembly GCA_017743475.1 of Roseiflexus sp. Lineage (GTDB taxonomy): Bacteria > Chloroflexota > Chloroflexia > Chloroflexales > Roseiflexaceae > Roseiflexus. Next base: position 19,954 of record JAGHYV010000009.1, read on the forward strand.
CCGGTTGCATACTGGTAGACATAAAAATTGTAGTAGAAATGCGGGATACGCGCCCATTCCAGCGCAATCTGCTCGTCGAGCGCCACTTCCGACCCGTGGTAACGCGCCACCAGATCGCGATAAATCGTACTGAACAGTTCGGTTGTCAGCGGCTCGCCCGCCTCCGCCCGACGATGGATTTCCAGTTCAAACTCAGCAAACATGGTCTGCCGGAAGAGGGTGGTGCGAATATCTTCCAATTGCTCGACAATCAGATAGCGGCGCAGGATCGGGTCATCGCGCGTTCGCAACAGGTGATCGGTCAATAGCGCCTCGTTCAGCGTTGAAGCGACCTCAGCGACAAAGATCGTGTAGTCGCCATAAATGTAGGGCTGCGTCTTGCGCGTGAAGTACGAGTGCATCGCATGACCGAGTTCGTGCGCCAGCGTAAACACGTCGTTCAGGCGTTCCTGGTAATTCAGCAGCATGAACGGCGCAGTGGTGTACGAACCGTCGCTGTACGCGCCGCTACGCTTGCCGATATTCTCGTAGACATCGATCCAGCGACTACGGAACGCCTGTGCAACGGCAGCGCCATATTCATCGCCAAGCGGCTCGAATGCCGCACGCACCATGCGCTCCGCTTCCTCATACGGAATAGCGATGTCTGCTTCTGGAACGAGCGGGGCATACAGATCGTAGAAGTGCAGTTCATCCAGCCCCATGATCTGCCGACGCACCTGGAAATATCGGTGGAGACGGGGCAGACTGGCGTTGACCGTCGCAATCAGGTTATGGTAAACCTCCACTGGAATGTCGTTCGGCGTCAGCGCTGCCTCCAGAGATGACGCATAATTGCGAACCCTTGCATTCAGCACATGAGTGCGCACTTGGGCGGCAAGCGACGCCCCCAATGTATTGCGTATCCCCTGGAAGGCGCTATAGTACCCGACGAACGCATCGCGACGCACCCTGCGATCAGGACTGCGCAGGAAGCGCAGGAAACGCCCGTGCGACAGTTGCACTGGCTGCCCCTGCTCATCCTCAATCGAGGGAAAATGCAGGTCAGCATTGGTCAGGACTTCAAAAATCTCGCCTGGCGCGCGTGTAATATCGCTGAACTGCGCCAGGATCGCTTCGACCTCGGCAGAGCGCACGTGAGCGCGCTGGCGCAACAACTGATCCAGTGCATACTCATACACTGCCAGATCGGGATGCTCCCGGATCCAGGCGCGGATCTGATCCTCTGGTGCCGCCAGGATCTCCGGTTCGATGAACGCCAGCGCCGCGCTGACCTTCGCCGCTAGCGTTCCGGCGCGTTCGGCGAGCGCCTGCCCGACCGGGTCGGTTGTGTCGCTGTCAAAGCGACGGTTGGCGTAAACGTAGATCTGCCAGAGACGCATCGATACCTGATCGCGTAGTCGCAATGCCGTCAGCAGGTCGTCGGCGCTGCCAGCAACGCGTCCTTGCAATGCTGCAACATCACTCAGCATCTGCTCGATCGTGGCAACGTCCTGTTCCCAGGCAGCGTCATCGACGTATATTGTCGTCAGATCCCAACGATAACGCTCAGGAATCTCATCACGGCGCGGCACTTTCTGAATTTCGGTCACGGACGACTCCCTCCTTAACCATTCCCGAGTGCAATTTGTCCAATGTATGAAGCGCCAGGAATGGCGTCTTATGCATATCGTGCTCCCTGGATCGGCGTCCTCCCGGACGGACCCCCCACGGTGTCGGGAGCGCCAGATCACGCCCGTCTCTAGCAGGCTGCACCTGTATCGTCGTGATACGACAGGCAGGGGTGGGGACAATATTGTACCATGCCCTACTCACGTCGCCAGACAACGCCGCGCTCCGGCGCGAACAGGAAGACAATCGTAAACAGCGCGGTTGCTACCAGCACAACTGCCGCACCGGAAGCGATATTGACGTAGTAACTCAGATACAACCCGCTGATACTGGCAACTGCACCGATCAGCGCAGCAACCATCATCATCGTGGGCAGACGCCGGGTGAGCAGGTATGCCGTGGTGCCAGGCGTGACCAGCATCGCCGCAACCAGTCCGACGCCAACCGTCTGCAACGATACAACAATGGTCAGTGCAATCAAAAGCAGCAGCAGTATACGCAGGCGCTCGACTGGCAAGCGTTGGGTGGCTGCCAGCACCGGATCAAAAGCGATAACCAGAAACTGACGGTAGAACGCCAGGATGGTCAGCAGCACCGCTGCGCCGATCCCTGCGATCAGCCACAGGTCTGTCGGGCTGACCCCCAGCACATTGCCGAACATGATGTGCGTCAGATCGACGGCATACGTGCGCACACTGCTGATCAACGCTACTCCAAGCGCCAGTGCTGCGGCGAACACGATGCCAATGGCAGTATCCTCTTTGATCGTCCCCTTGCGTGAGAAGAGACTGATCAGCAACGCGACGACGACGGCTGCGACAAGCGCGCCCATCAGCAGGTTTGCTCCCATCAGATAAGCAATTGCAACTCCCGGTAGCACGGCGTGCGCCAGCGCATCGCCGAGAAACGCCATCGAGCGCAGCACAACATAACATCCAACAATCGCACACAGGATGCCAACCAGGACCGCCGCAAGCATACCGCGCTGCATGAAACCGTACGCAAGCGGCGCAACAATCCAGGACCATAGGGTATTCATTTCACTGCAATGCTTTCTGGTTCAGATTGATGACAGGCGCACTGATCGACCAGCACCGAGCCATCAGGCAGTGTCAACACCTGTCCGCCAAACGCCTCAGTCAGCAGACCGCGACTCAAGACCTGAGCTGGAGATCCATCACCGATCAGACGCCGATTGATTAGCAACACGCGCTCAAAGCGCACTGCTGCAAGGCTAAGGTCGTGTGTGGAGAGAATAATCGTCACCTTTTGATCACTAAGTGTGTCGAGCACACTGAGGGTCGCTTCCTGGGTCGCCGCATCGACGCCGGTGAATGGTTCGTCGAGCAGGAGAATGTGCGGCTCTTGTGCCAGCGCGCGCGCTAGAAAGACGCGCTGCTGCTGACCGCCGGACAATTCTCCGATAGGACGATGCGCTAGGTGAGCCACACCCATCAACTCCATCCCACGTTCAACAGCCGCGTGGTCGGTGCGCGTCGGGCGTCTCAGCCAGCCGAGCCGTCCAAACCGTCCCATCATCACCACATCGGCGACGGTCACCGGGAAGCGCCAGTCAACATCTTCACGCTGCGGCACATACGCAACACAGTCGGTATGTGCACCGGGCGGCAATCCATGGATTCGGATCGTGCCACTCTGCGGCTTCACCAGACCGACCAGCGCCTTGAAGAGGGTCGACTTGCCAGCGCCGTTTGGTCCCACCAGCACCACCCGTTCGCCATATTCCACACGAAACGAAATATCATCGAGCACCCGCCGCCGCCCATAGGCAACGGTCAGGCGCTCGATCTCAAGATGGGCTGGTTCCTGTTCGATGTGCAGCGTGTTCATCCCTGTTTCAGCGCCTCAACGATCCGCTTAACATTGTACCGCATCATATCGATATAGGTTGGCGCCGGTCCATCGGCTTCCGACAACGAATGCGTGTAGAGATCAGAAACGATTGTGATCCCCGTCTCACGCGCCAGTTGTTCGGCAAGTTGCGGGTTGGCGCCGGTTTCCAGAAAGATAACCCTGGCGCCTGCATTGCGCACTCGCTCGGTTAACCGCGCCAGTTGCTGCGCCGAAGGAGAGACGCCAGAGCTAACGCCAGGCACAATCGTGCCAATAATACGGAAGCCGTAGCGGTCGGCAAAATACCCAAAACTCTCGTGGTTCGTCACCAGTTTACGGTTAGCTTCAGGAATTGCAGCAACTTCGCTGGCGATAAAGCGATCAAGTTCGTTCAATTGCGCGATATAGCGCTCAGCATTTGCGCGGTAGATCTCCGCACCAGCGGGATCGACGCTGATCAATCCGTCGCGGATGTTGGCAACATACGTGATGACGTTCGTCGGATCAAGCCAGAAGTGCGGGTCGACCTCATCATGGTGATGATGCCCGCCAGGCGTACTGATCATCAGTGCTGCCTGCGGCGCACGAAAACCGGTCAGCGCCAGCAGATACTCGCCCTTCTCCACGTCCATGATCATCGCCTGCGTCAAACCGGAGCAGTTGAGCGTCAGCGTCTCTTCGGCGTCAAGTGTCGCCCCTGTGTCGATGCTGGTCATAACCAGGGCGCCATCACCTGTTGCAATCGCGATCTCACCGCCTTCAGCGTCCCATTTCAAGAACCCGGCATATGTGCCATCCGTCTGTCGATTCAGCGTCACCTGCCAGAACATCCCACCATGATCGTGAGCATGCTCGTGATCGTGATCGTGTCCGTGATCGGCTTCTTTTTTCGCATGAGCGCCAACTTCGACGGCAGATGCTCGATCGGTGCCGGCAGCAATCTCTTCCGCCGCCAGGAAAAGATCGGCTGCCTCAACGCACAGCGCATCGGTCAGTTCTTCCAGACTCATGACTGCCACTTCACCTTCACGCGCTGTGCGACTACTCAGCCCTTTCGACGCTTCGATAACCAGGCGCTCGCCGCCAGCATTTTCCAGCAGACGGTTGAGAAACTCTTCAAAACCTGCGCCATTGACGATCAGAACATCGCTGTCAGCGACTTTGCGCACATCTGCGGGTGTTGGTTCAAAGATATGTGGATCGACGCCAAGCGGAATCAATGCTTCGATCTTCAAACGGTCACCGGCGACATTCTGCGCGATGTCAGCCAGAAATGATTGCGCCGCTAGAACTTTGAGCGCTGGCGCTGCTGCCAAGGGAGGCCTGGTCGGCGCAACCGTGGGCGCGGCAGACGCAGCTGTGGGCGTGGTAGGCGCAGCTGTCGGCGACACTCCGCCTGAGGGCGCCGGTTGCGTCCCGCCGCACGCGCTGAGCGCCAGCACGACGATGATCGTCAGAGCGAATAACCGTGTGAGCATCTGTCCCTCTCCTTTTATATACATAGTATCAAAAATAGCATGGGGAACTTATGCGTTCCATTATAGCAGAACGGTGCAGGCATAACAAGAACTCAAAAACATTATTGATACTTTGTTTTTTTAACTGATCCGTGCTCGGTGCCATCGTTGGCAAGGAAGTCGTCTGTGTGTCCGGTTCGGCAGCAGAGCGTGGTACGGGGAGGATGCCGACCGTAATCACAGGCTTCATCGTTGCGACAGCGCGCACCGGATGCTATAATCACCCGTAGAAAGAACCCGCCGATGACACTGGTATGGCTCAGTCTCCCACGCCCACTGCGCTGGTCTTGCACAATCGCTACCGCATCGACGAGCGACTCGGCGCGACACGTCTCGCAGTCGTCTATCGGGCATACGATGAGCGGTTGCAACGTCGCGTGCTGGTCGCAATGCTGCGCAAAGAACTCATCGACCAGGAAATGCTGCGTCGTCGCTTTGTGACAGAAGCGCAATTCGGTGCGCGTCATCTGCATCCGTCGCTGCTGCACGTCTACGACAGCGGCGAGGTTGCCGGACGCCCATTTATGGTGACGGAGTATGTATCGGGCAGGACGTTGCGTGAATTCGGACCGTTGACGGTCGAAGTGGCGTTGCTCTATTTCCGCCAGATTGTTGGCGCTGTTGCTGCGTGCCAGGCGGCTGGCGCACCGCACCCGCCGATCAGTAGCGCGAATGTGATGCTTGTCAACGAAGGGCATGTTGAGTTGATCGAAAACTGGAGTATGACACCGGCGGAATTTGGTCTCGATGTGGCTGCGTATCGTGCACCGGAATGTACGTCCGGTCAGCCTCCCAGTTCTGCCAGCGTTGTCTACTCTCTCGGATTGCTGCTGATCGAAATGCTAACGGGGCGCAGGGTTGTTGAGGGCGCCGATCTTGATGGGATTCTTCAGGCGCAACGGAACCTGGCGCTTCCGACATTGAGTGCCATGCGTTCCCACATCTATCTACCGTCGCTAGCGCGTCTGCTAGTGCGCGCAACTGCGCCTGACCCGTCGCAGCGTTTTCCCGATGCCCTTGCCTTGAGCCAGGCGCTCGATGAGGTGTGGCGCAGCACCAGCCGCGATACTGATCGTCTGGCACTGCCGAGGCATCCTGATCTAACTGGCAGGCAGGCATCAGCGGCAGCACCGCCTCTGAACGTTCGTCCAGCGCCTTTCGCTTCCGTTCCATCTCCATCTCCTACCGCACCGGTCACGACAATCGATACACACCAGTTGATGCTGCAAAGCGCACGGCAGCGTTCGCTGGCAGCGTTGATCGCCATGGTTGCACTCTTCGTGCTGGTTGGTTCAGGAGCATATGTGCTGACAAGCCTGGCGCTCGAGGGGTTGACCAGCATTCGCCTGCCGCGCCTGCAGGTGTTGTTGCCGGAAGGCATAACGCTCCCCGACTGGCTTACCGGCGTTGCGGACGGCTCCGGTGAGGTGCTGATAGTCACGATTGGCGATGTGGAAGGATTGAATCTGCGCGCTGAGCCGGGGCTGAACACGCGCATCATCGGTCTGTTGCCGAACGGAACCCGTGTGCGTAAACTGGAAGGACCGCGGATTGTCGATAACGTTCCATGGGTGCGGGTGCGCGGTGAGATCAACGGTCAACCGGTTGAGGGGTGGGTTTCGCAGTTGTTCGTGCGCACCGAGTAGGGTGCGCAGCGGTGCTGCGCCCGTTCGTGGTCATTCACATGCACATATGAGATATACAGGCGTATGGAAATCCCTGACATGCTGATCGAACGCCTGCGCAAAGCGCGTTGTGTGGTTGTCCTAACTGGCGCTGGCGTTTCAGCCGAGAGCGGTGTGCCAACGTTTCGTGATGCGCAAACGGGCTTATGGGCGCGCTACGATCCGAGTGAACTGGCGTCGCCTGCCGCGTTTCGCGCCAATCCTGCGCTAGTATGGCAGTGGTATGCTTATCGGCGTAGTCTTGTAGCAGCGGCTGAACCCAATCCGGGGCACATTGCGCTTGCTGAGCTGGAACGTCGGATAGCTGATTTTACACTGATCACCCAGAACGTCGACGGTCTTCATCATCGCGCTGGAAGTCAAAACGTGGTAGAATTGCATGGGAATCTGAACCGGTACCGTTGCTTTGTAGATGACGAGCCGGTTGAGTTGACGACAGTTCCGCAGGACGCGCCGCCTCCTTGCCCGCGCTGCGGCGGTCTGGTGCGTCCTGATGTTGTCTGGTTTGGCGAATTGCTGCCTCCCCGCGCCTGGCATGTCGCCGTGGCGGCGGCAAAGCGCTGTGAATTGTTCCTCTGTGTAGGCACTTCAGGAGTCGTCCATCCGGCAGCCGATCTGCCTTTGATCGCGCGATCTGCCGGTGCATATACTGTTGAGATCAATATCGCTCCGGGTGCACTCGATGGATTGCTGGATCTGCACCTGTACGCCCCTTCCGGGCACATGCTTCCTGCACTGGTGGCTGCCGCCTTTGGCAACGCCCCATAATTCGCTATACCGCAACATTGCTGCGCCTCACTGAAGGAGATGCGCCATGACCCTCACATTGCCCGATGATGTTCTTTGTCGATTGATCGATGCCCGGCGCGTCGTGGCACTGACTGGCGGCGGCGTAGCAGCGGAGAGCGGTATACCATCGTTTCGCGAAGCGCATACTGGCCACTGGGCGCAATACGACGTTAGCGAACTGGCGACGCCACAAGCATTTGTCCGCAATCCGCGCCTTGTCTGGGAATGGTATGCATACCGCCGCATGCTGGCGGAACGTGCCCAACCAAGCGCGACACACTACGCGCTCGTTGATCTGGAGCAGCATTACCCGGAGTTTACACTGATTACGCAGTCGATCGATGGGTTGCATTGGCGAGCGGGGTCGCGCGATCTGATTGAACTGAACGGCAGCCTCCGACGTTGTCGCTGCTTTGAGTCGGGTCATATTGCGTTCGCTTGGGACGATGACGGCGAAATCCCGCCGCGTTGCGTACAGTGCGGTAGCCTGCTCCGCCCTGATGTGGTAATGTTTGGCGAAGGATTGCCACACCACGAGTTACGTCGCGCACGGCGGGCGGTTGAGCAGTGTGATGTTTTTCTTTGCATCGGAACGGTCGGCGCTATCGAGCCGGTCGCTTCCTTCCCATTTGTGGCGCGGCGCCACGGCGCTTTTGTTCTGACCATCGCACCTGAAGAGTCGATCTACACCCTGATGGCGGATTATGTAATTGCTGCACGACCCGGCACCGTTGCACCCGAACTCGTGCGCCTGATCGTCGGCGATGTCGGCGGTCTGGAAGAGTTGCAAGTCGATGCTCTCTAATCCTGCTGGCTGGAGATGATCATGAAGCTGCATGGTCCACGAGTGGTCATTCGTCCCTGGGAGAGTCACGATGATGATGTGGCGGATACATGGCCCCCCTACAATGATCCCTTCGATCCTTTATGGAACCTGCCTCGTCCGTCGTCATTCGGCAGCGGTGTATGGCATACATTTCTCGAAAATGGCGCCCGACGCCAGAGTTGGGCAGTTGAGGACGCAAGCGGCGCTCTGATCGGACGCATCTCGCTCCGCGAAATCGACCGGCAACGCAGGCAGGCGCGGCTTGGCGTGACGTTTGCAGCGCCGTATGTTGGCCGTGGATTGGGCACAGAAGCGCTCACGCTATTCCTCGACTACTACTTTGGCACGCTCAACTATCGCCTGCTGATGCTCGATGTCGCTGCGCCGAATGTCCGTGCAGTGCGCTGCTATACCCGCCTGGGGTTTCAGTATGTCGAAAGCGACTGGCGCAATGCAGGCTCTCTCTTCGACCGACGAGTGCTCGATCAGCCAATGTATGCGCCGCTCCGCCGCTATTTCCGCGATGACATGCGCGGTCTGAAAGTCGAGTTCTTCGAAATGCGCCTCTACCGTGAGGAGTGGATCCGGCGCCGTGCGCCAGTTGAGCTGCATGGGTGATAGGCAAATAGGACTATCAGGTCTCTTCAACATGCGCGGTTTTTTCGCTATCATAAGTTTGCATGGGTGCAATCGTATGACAGGTGTAACAGGCGGTTTTCATGTCACTTATCGCTGGCAACCTTGGAGTCGTTCAGCGGACCCTTGATGCGCATCACTTCGCATGGGCAGTGTGCGCTGGTGCAGCAGCACATCTCTACGGCAACCGACGCCCGATCCAGGATATCGATATTCTCATTGAGCCAGGAAAGTTGTCTGAGGTTGTTCGGTTGCTGGATCGGCAGCAGAAGGTTGTACAGTTCGACGGTCAACGCATTCTCTGGCGCAGTATCAAGATTTTCGATGATTTGACCATCCGGCGCGGGCGAGATGTCTATCCATTTGTACTCGATGCCGATATGCGCGGTCGGGTGCGCCGCCTGCCGTTGCTTGGCTCACTGGTGCCGGTGCTGTCGCCAGAGGATGTCCTGGTGCACAAAGCGTTGCTGGCGCGCGGTTCGGAGGAGGGGAAGCACGATATTGCTGATGCCACCGCTATTGCGCGCCGCCAGATGCTCGATCTGGACTATATCCGGCGGCGGCTGGCGCTCATGCGGGTTGATGGCGCAGCGGCGAACCTGCTTGCGCGAGTAGGCGTCGATCTGAGTACTGGCGGGTAACGGTCTGACTGCGCACGAGAGGCCCTGTTCGGGTTGCCTGAGTTGAAACAATGACCAGATATGACATGCAAACAGGAGGGGTGCACCCTCCTGTTTGTCTTCACCTTGCCGATTAGCGACAGTGTCACTTTTCCTGATCGCCACCGTCAGGTGAGATCACTGCATCCCTATTGACCTGATTGTCGGAGTCGCCATCGTTCTCTTCACCATCTTCGCCATTGCTGCCGATCAGAGCCCGCAACCGGCGCCGCAACGCCTCATCGGCTTCACGGTCCGGTCGTCCCTGCTCGACAACCGCTGTACTGGTCGCAGGCGCAACATTCGCCAGTTCGCCAATGATCTCCTCAGCTAGCTGGCGTCGCTTCTCGATCCCTGTGCCTGCCGGAATGAGTTTACCGATGACGACATTCTCCTTCAGCCCTCGCAGGTAATCCACCTTGCCGCTGATCGCTGCTTCGGTCAGCACGCGAGTCGTCTCCTGGAATGACGCCGCAGCCAGGAAACTATCGGTCGTTAGCGACGCCTTAGTAATGCCCAACAGCATGGTTGACGCTGTCGCCGGATCACCGCCCTGACTGATGATTTCAGCATTCTTCCGTACGAACTCCGTCGAGTCGATCAGTTCACCTGGCAGGTAATCGGTGTCGCCCGGCTCTTCGATCCGCACACGGCGCAGCATCTGGCGCACAATGACTTCGATATGCTTGTCGTTAATATCAACGCCCTGCGAGCGATACACCTTCTGCGCCTCATTGACCAGATAGCGCTGCACTGCTTCGCGCCCCTGGAGTGCAAGAAGTTCCTGCGGATCGGCAGAACCCTCAGTCAGGTGCTGCCCGGCAACGACGCGTACGCCGTTCTCGATGCCTGGCGCCAGGCGCGCCGTGTGCGGCGCCACCACCTCGCGCACCTCACGCTCTTCGTTGATGACGCTGATCTGTCCGGCGCCAATGCGCACAACACCGGCAATGCGTGCGACGATCGGTTCGCCATTGAGGTCTGCCCGATTGCTCTGCGCCAGCACATCACCCTCGTTCACCTGCGCCCCATCTGCCACTACTGGCACATAGTGTGGCGGCAGTTCATAATCGTCGGTGTAGAATTCGGTTGAGACGACGCGGATCTTCCGCACCTCGTCTTCGCGCACCAATTCGACGATGCCATCAATCTCCGCCAGGATTGCCTTGCCCTTCGGCGTGCGCGCCTCGAAGATCTCCTGAACACGCGGCAAACCCTGGGTAATGTCGTCTGCCGACGCTACACCGCCCGTATGGAAGGTGCGCAGCGTCAGCTGAGTGCCTGGTTCACCAATCGACTGTGCAGCAATAATGCCGACCGCTTCGCCGATATCGACCAGTTTGCCGGTTGCCAGATTACGCCCGTAGCACATACGGCAGATGCCATAATCGGCCTTGCATGCCAGCGGTGAGCGGACGTAAACCGTATCGATGGCAAGTTCCTTGCACTTCTGCACCAGCGCCTCATCGATCTCATCATTACGATTGGCAAGGATCTCACCTGTTCGTGGATCGACCAGCGGCGCTGCCAGCAGACGACCCAGGATACGCTGCTCGAAGTCCTGCAGGACTTCGCGGTCATCGGCGCGGTAGATCCACAATCCCTCATCAGTCCCACAGTCGTCAATCGTCACGATGTTGTCCTGTGCCACATCGATCAGGCGGCGGGTCAGATACCCGGCATCCGCCGTGCGCAGCGCGGTATCCGCCAGACCTTTTCGTCCACCGTGGGTCGACACAAAGTATTCGAGCACTGAAAGACCTTCACGGAAGTTGCTCTTGATCGGCAGTTCGATGATCCGACCGGTCGGGTCGGACATCAAGCCGCGCATGCCAGCCATCTGGCTCAACTGATTAATATTCCCACGAGCTGCAGAGTTGACCATCATCGCCACCGGACCGAACGGATTCAGATGCTGCTTGACCGCTTCGGTGGTCTGTTTGGTGGCATTTTGCCAGATTTCCACGATTTCGCGATAGCGTTCTTCTTCAGTAATCAATCCTCGACGGAACTGTCGTTCCACTTCGGCGACACGCTTCTCGGCTTCAGCGAGGATCTCCTGTTTCTTCGGCGGAATTTCGATGTCATCGACGCCAATTGTCATACCGCCGCGCGTTGCATACTTGAATCCCAGCGTCTTGATCCGGTCGGCTTGGCTGGCAGTCATTTCTGAACCGAAGTATCGCGCCAGATCGTCGCGCGGGCGGTCGCCATACATCGCGCGAATCGTGTCGAGATCAGCTTCTGTCAGATTGTTGAGATTCGTGTAGTATTTGTAGCAATCGGCGATGATCTCGCGTAACCCTTTTTTGGCGATCAGGCGGTTGCGGAAGCGTAATGGTTCAAGCAGTTCGTTGTTGAAGATGATCCGTCCGACTGTTGTCTCCAGCAACATCCAGGGCGTGCCATTCTCGTCAGGGCTGAGCATGCGCACCGGTCGATCACTTTCACCGTGCAGTGTTCCTGCCATACGGACAAGGATTGGCGCCTGGATGTCGATCAGTCCTTTGTCATACGCTAGCAACGCCTCATCGGTTGAAGCAAACATCTTGCCGCTTCCCTTCGCCCCATCCTTCACCATCGTCAGGTAGTAACATCCGAGTACAATATCCTGCGATGGTGTGATGATCGGATCACCAGTAGCTGGCGACAACAGGTTGTACTTCGACAGCATGCGCAAGCGCGCTTCTTCCTGCGCCTTGCGTGAGAGCGGCACATGAACCGCCATCTGGTCGCCATCGAAGTCGGCATTGAATGCCGCGCAGACAAGCGGATGCAACTGGATCGCCGAACCCTCAATCAGTTTGGCCTCAAACGCCTGAATCGAGAGTCGGTGCAGTGATGGAGCGCGATTCAGCAGCACCAGGTAGTCTTTGATTACCTCTTCGAGCACGTCCCACACCTCAGGGCGAACACGCTCGACGATACGTTTGGCGCTCTTGATGTTATGGGCGAACCCCTTCTCCACCAGGCGACGCATTACAAACGGCTTGAACAATTCAAGCGCCATTTTCTTAGGTAGACCGCACTGGTGCAGTTTCAGGTCTGGTCCGACGACAATCACCGAGCGTCCTGAGTAGTCGACGCGCTTACCGAGCAGGTTCTGGCGGAAGCGACCCTGCTTACCTTTGAGCATATCGCTCAGGCTCTTCAGGCGATGCTTTCCCTTGCCCGACACAGCGCGCCCGCGGCGCCCATTGTCGATCAGTGCATCAACCGCTTCCTGGAGCATGCGCTTCTCATTGCGCACGATGATCTCAGGCGCGTTGAGTTCCATCAGGCGCTTCAGGCGATTATTGCGGTTGATGACGCGACGGTACAGGTCGTTGAGATCGCTGGTAGCGAAACGACCGCCATCGAGTTGCACCATCGGGCGCAGGTCAGGCGGAATGACTGGCAGTACCGTCAGGATCATCCACTCGGGACGATTGCCACTCTTGCGGAACGCTTCGACCACGCGCAGGCGTTTGGTCGCCTTCTTGCGCCGCTGTCCCTGCGTGGTATACACCTCGTTCTGCAATTCTTCTGCCAGTTTATCGAGGTCAATTGTGCGCACGATCAGGTCGCGCACTGCTCCTGCGCCCATATCGGCTCGAAACACACCCGGCGCGATCTCACGCAGCGCACGGTACTCCTGTTCATTCAGAATGCGCTTCAGTTTGATCGAGTCGATCTGTTCGAGGCGCTCTTTTTCCTCGCGCACCAGGCGATCAAGTTCGCTCTGCAAGCGTTCCTGCAGGCGCTCCCGTTCCTGGCTGGCTTCATACTCCTTGCGCTCGCGTTCGGCGCCAGTCAACTGCTCGGCATCCTCAAGATCACGCTGCTTGCGCTGTTCAAGCGTCTCAAGTTCCTGATCGAGCAATTCATCGAGCGCATCGAGAGTCTTTTCAGTGATAATTTCACCCTCTTCGATCAGCACTGTTCCGCGGAAGAGAATGTCTTCCTCTGCTGCCTCCCCCTGCTTCTCTTCGAGATCGCTTCGCAAGCGTTCCGCTTCGGCGCTGATCTCATCGCGCAGGCGGCGATATTCCTCCTCAATCCGCCGCTGCGTTGTGATCTGGGCGCTCTCCATGCCGCCGAGATCCTGGGTCAGCTGGGTCGAGAGCTCGATCTGCTTGCTCTCGGCTTCCTTCTGGATGCGCTCGCGCTTTTCGCGGTACTCTGCCTGCAACGCCTCACGCACTTGCGCCTTCAACTCCTCATCGACGTGCACAATCATGTATGAGGCGAAGTACAGCACACGCTCCAGGTTACGCGGCGAAATGTCGAGCAGCAGACCAAGGCGGCTTGGTGTGCCCTTCACAAACCAGATATGCGATACCGGCGACGCCAGCGAAATATGTCCCATGCGCTCACGTCGCACCTTCGAGCGGGTCACTTCAACACCGCACTTGTCGCAGACGACGCCCTTATAGCGCACACGCTTATACTTGCCACAGTAGCATTCCCAGTCCTTAGTTGGACCAAAGATGCGCTCACAGAACAGACCGTCGCGTTCAGGTTTCAGCGTGCGGTAGTTGATCGTCTCCGGCTTGGTCACCTCGCCGTGCGACCAGCTCAGGATATCTTCAGGCGATGCGAGACTGATGCGGATGGCGCTAAAATCATTGATTTCAAGCATTGTTCTCTCCCAATGGCATGCGCCCGTTCAGATAAACACGCACCCTCCCACCAGCTGACGCGCCAGCGGGAGGGGCAGAATGGCGCTTAGAATTCCCCACGCTCCATGCCCGACAGATTGATCCCATCGAGCGCTGCCAGATCACTATCCCCATCGTCGGTCAGCTCCACCGGCGTCTCGTCGGCGCTCAGCACTTCGACCGACAGACCGAGCGACTGCAACTCCTTGATCAGCACCTTGAAGCTTTCTGGCACGCCAGCTTCCTGGATCGGCTCACCCTTCACGATCGCCTCATATGTCTTCACGCGACCCACCACGTCGTCCGACTTCACGGTAAGCATTTCCTGGAGAGTGTAGGCTGCGCCGTATGCTTCCAGCGCCCAGACTTCCATTTCGCCGAAGCGCTGACCACCAAACTGCGCCTTGCCGCCCAGCGGTTGTTGCGTGACCAGACTGTATGGACCGGTCGAGCGTGCGTGGATCTTGTCTTCCACCAGGTGTGCCAGTTTCATCATATAGATATACCCGACGGTCACTGGCTGATCGAATGGCTCACCGGTACGCCCGTCATAGAGAGTAATCTTGCCATCAGGCGGCAGATCGGCGCGTTTGAGCCATTCCTTGATCTCTGCCTCACTCGCGCCATCGAACACCGGTGTGGCGACGCGATAGCCAAGGCGAGCAGCAGCCCACCCTAGATGCGTCTCCAGAATCTGACCGATGTTCATACGGCTCGGTACTCCGATCGGGTTCAAGATGATATCGACTGGCGTCCCGTCGGGCAGAAACGGCATATCCTCGATGGGCAGGATGCGACTGACGACGCCCTTGTTCCCATGGCGACCGGCCATCTTATCACCTGCCGAGATCTTACGCTTCTGACACAGCAACACATCGACGCGCTGATTGACGCCGACCGGCAGTTCAACATCGTCATCGCGGGTAAAGACTTTAACATCGATAACCTTGCCGCGCACGCCGTTCGGCACTCGCAGCGACGAGTCCTTCACCTCGCGCGCCTTTTCGCCAAAAATGGCACGCAACAGACGCTCCTCAGCTGTGAGATCAGTTTCACCTTTCGGTGTAATCTTGCCGACGAGAATATCGTTCGGTTGAACCTCGGCACCAATATAGATGATGCCGCGATCATCCAGATTACGCAGGCTATCCTGCCCGACATTCGGAATATCGCGGGTGATCTCTTCCGGTCCCAGTTTGGTATCGCGCGCTTCGACCTCATACTTTTCGATATGGATCGAAGTGAAAATATCTTCGCGCACCAGGCGTTCCGACACCAGAATGGCGTCCTCGAAGTTGCCGCCCTCCCACGGCATGAATGCAACCAGTACATTCTGCCCGAGTGCCAGTTCACCGTTATCGGTGCTAGAACTGTCAGCAATGATGTCGCCCTTACGCACACGCTGACCACGCGACACAATCGGGCGCTGATTGATACAGGTGTCCTGGTTCGAGCGCATAAACTTACGCAGGCGGTACGACCGCTCATTGCCGTCGTCCTCCAGGATCACGATCTCATCAGCAGTCGCCGAAAGAACGACACCATCGGCCTTGGCAATTACCACCTGCCCGCTATCGCGTGCTGCCACATACTCCATGCCGGTGCCGACGATCGGCGCATCAGGGCGCAGGAGCGGAACCGCCTGTCGCTGCATATTCGACCCCATCAGCGCGCGGTTAGCGTCATCGTGCTCCAAAAAGGGGATCAGCGCCGTTGACACGCTGACCACCTGTTTGGGTGACACATCCATATAATCGACGCGCTCAATCGGCACATCATCAAAATCACCAGCGTGGCGCACCGACACGGTTCCTTCGAGGAAGCGATTGTGCTCGTCAAGCGGCGCGTTCGCCTGAACGATGACAAACTTGTCTTCCTCGTCGGCGGAGAGATAATCCACTTCCTGCGAGACAACGGGGCGGATCTTGATCGTCTTCAACGGTGTTTCGACGATCCGCTCTGCCAGAGCGCGGTTCACTTCTTGCCCGGCGCGGGCAATCACTTCACCAGTATTTGGATCAACTACATCCTCACGCAGAATCTGCCCGCGCAGCAGCGCAACCGCTATCCGGCGCGCAACCGCGGCATCGACACGCGTGCCGCGCATGGCGATCAACTCGCCGGTGCGCAGGTCGCGCACGTCACGCAACAGCAGTCCCTGGCGCTCCCACTCGCTAGCGTTTGGCACCTCGCGGTACACCTTGCGATACGGCGTCTCCAGGAAGCCCATTTCATTGACCCGCGCATAGGTGGACATGGTGCCGATCAGACCAATGTTTGGTCCTTCCGGCGTTTCCACCGGGCAGATGCGCCCGTAGTGCGAGTGGTGCACGTCGCGCACCTCAAACCCGGCGCGATCGCGACTGAGACCACCCGGACCGAGGGCGGAGAGGCGGCGCTTGTGGGTCAATTCCGCCAATGGGTTTGTCTGATCCATGAACTGCGAGAGTTGCGCCCCGCCGAAGAACTCGCGCATTGCTGCGACAACTGGGCGGATATTGATCAGTGCATTCGGTGTTGCCGTCTCTGGGTCCTGCAGCGACATGCGCTCTTTGATCACGCGCTCCATCCGCAGCAGACCGACACGGAACTGTTGCTGGATCAATTCGCCGACGGTGCGCACGCGGCGGTTGCCGAGGTGATCGATATCATCAGCGCGCAGTCCTGGCGTACCGTTGTTCAGTTGAATCATGCGCTCAACAATCTTAAAAATATCGTCGGGCAGCAACACGCGCACCTTCAGGTCGGGCGCCTGACGACGCACTTCAGGGCGAGTATCCTTCTCCCAAAGGTTCTTATTCAATTTGTAGCGCCCGACTCGCGACAGGTCGTAACGGCGTGGATTGAAGAGCAACGCCTCAATCAAATTGCGCGCGTTATCGAGGGTTGGCGGATCGCCCGGTCGCAGACGCTTGTACAACTCCAGCAATGCCTCCTTCGCATGGCGTGCCGGGTCTTTATCGAGAGTCGCCTTGATATACTGATGGTCGCCCGTCTCCACATGCGCGAACAGTTCTAGTATCTCCTCATCACGCCCGCGCTGGTCGAGTTCGTGATCTGGCGCCCACTGGCCACTGCCGTCAGGATTCGCCCGCCATCCAAGAACGGCGCGCAGGAGGATCGTGACCGGAATTTTGCGCTTGCGATCAACTTTGACGGAAATGACATCACGCTTGTTGGTCTCAAACTCGAGCCATGCGCCACGACTGGGGATCAGTTTTGCTGAATGTAGACTGCGCCCGGATGTTGGATCCTTCTCCTCTTTGAAGTAGACGCCCGGCGAACGGATCAACTGGGAAACCACTACACGCTCGGCGCCGTTGATAACAAAGGTGCCGTTCTCTGTCATCAACGGGAAATCGCCCAGGAAGATTTCGCTCTCCTTCAGCTCGCCAGTGCTTAGGATACGCAACTGCACGTTGACCCGGATCGGTGCAGAATAGGTAATCCCCCGTTCGCGGCACTCATGCTCGTTGTAGCGCGGTTCCCCGAAGTGATAATCGAGGAAGCGCAGTTCCATATTTTTGCCGGTGAAATCGGTGATCGGCGAGATTTCCTCAAATAGTTCGCGCAGCCCTTCTTTGCGGAACCACTCGAAACTGCTCAGTTGCGTTTCAATCAGTCTGGGCAATTCGATGGCGTTTGGAATGCGCGCGAATGAATAGCGCTCAATCTTGCCGCGATGCAGCGTATCAATGCCGGTATCGTTCGGCACAATCAGCGGCTGGAGCACAACACTTTGAGTCAACGGGGGCATTGGCACCTCGCTCTTGCTTGTCAGTCGCCATAGAACCCGCCAGAGTTCAGACCCTTGACACAGGACAACCCTGGCGCTCTCTGCGTTCACTGGCGCCTGATTGCCGGATACTGGGTTTTTTGACCGTAGAAAACCGAAAACACAAACACAAACTCACGGTGCTATTTCCCTTTGATGGTAGAGACCGTGGGTTGTGTTCGTGCGTCTGATGGGCTTATCTGGAGATGCGTTTAAATAACGCATTGAGTGCCGGTGAGTTCCTCCTTTGTCCACTCCGGCTTTTGCAAATTGCGAAACACAATGATACCACGGTCGTCGAAGGGTGTCAAGGAAGATTTGTAACTGTTTACACCTACTGGGGAGCGAGAGCAGATTATCAGTCACCTGACAGTGGACGACATTATGTTCGAGATCGAGCGCAAACGTTCGCCCTAGACAGAATGATTTGCAACCTGTGTGCCCTTGCGCTTTGTGTAATCTGAGCAGTGATGGCTAGCGCTCATTCTGCACAGCACGCAGTTCCTGCCAGAGGTAACTGCCTGCCGCCGTGATCGCCGCTACCACGAATGCCAGCATCAGACCAATGCGTGTATGCGATTCTGTGCTCTGTTCAGCGCGCAACCGCGCTGTGCGCAGGTCAGCGGCAGGCAATCCTTCGATGCCATTGCGCAGGGCCGTAGCTGCCGAACGCACCAGTTCCTGATGTTCGATAAACAGTAGTGCGCCAGAAATGCCGCGTGCTACGATGAATACCAGCAACCCGGCTATAACGGCGAATGCCAGGCTTAATGCCACTCGGCGCAGCCATGCGTACCGGGACGCAAATATCAACTTACAATACTGCTTCATCATCGCTCAATGTCTGATAGACCACACGATGCACAACAGCGCGAAAGCGCCCCCATTCGCGCCAGTTGCCGCCAATCGCTGCATCGAAGCAGTCTGGCGCCGCTTCGAGGGTTGCTGCAAGGATTGGCAGTTCCGCCACATTGATTTCACGAAACGCCGCAATGCGCTCATGCGGATCGCGCAATCCGAGTTCGCCGCTGCGCTCGTCGAGCAGAAAGGCAAAGGTTGCAAACCGTTGCGGCGGGTACACGATGACTGCCAGAAAGCGTCGGATGACGGTCTGCAATCCGGTTTCTTCCTCGACTTCGCGCTGCAATGCAGCCTCTATCGTTTCACCATGCGTAACCCCGCCGGTCAACAGGCGAAAGCATCCCATTGGATAAAACGTCTTGATTGCCGTAATCAACCGTCCGTTGCGGCGTCGTACCACCATGCAGACTTCGCCGTAACGGTCAGATCGCGCAATCGGATCGAAGGAAGTGCCGTCGAGCGGTGCAACGATCCGGCGTGGCACTCCGTAACGCATTGCCAAAGTATGAATGTCGGCTTCGATAGTAGGGTCGAGCATATCACGACGTCGTTCCAACCGGTCGTCCAATCTGGCGTCGGCGTTCCTTTGCCAAGCGTCGCTTTTCTGCGATCATCTCGTCGGTTACATACTCGTCGAACGAACGGAGTCCGGCGAGCTGGAGACCATGCTTCTTCATCAGGCGATACATTTCCTTGACCTTTTCGATTTCAATGTTCCGACCAAGAGTGTAATCGCCGTACATATGTTCCATGGTCAACAACGCCGTCTCAGCAAGACAGGCATACGCTGTACCGGGCGGCAGTCCAATATCGAATCCGAAGTCGGGCTCGCCGGGCAGCAGGATTTCGCCCGACTCGATCACCAGCACATCAGGACGGCGGGCTGCATCTTCTTTTCTCACATCCGGTGGGCGGGCCACATCGCACACGACGGCGCCGGGCTTGAGTTTATCGACATTGATCACCCTGCCGCTCAACGCCGACGTCGTGGTGACGATCAGATCACATTCCGCAAGATACGCATCAGCGCTGGTCGTCGCTGTGACTCGCGCGCCGGGCGTTTCAGCTTCGATCTGCTTCTTGAGCGCTAGCAGTCGTTCCACGCGCGGTGCAACCAGCACCACGTCACCGATCGCCTGCGCCAGCAGTCGTGCACAGACCGAACCGATCGAGCCGGTAGCACCGACGACCATCGCTTTGCCGCGTGTTAGATCGGTAGCGCCCATTTTGATGACTGCCTGCTTGGCAGCTTCGAGTGTGGCTGCCACAGTCAGTGAGTTGCCTGATGTGATCCCGATATCGCTCTTCTGCGCCACGGTGATGCCTGCATCGCCCACCACCGACGTAAATGCACCAAGTCCCATGATCTTTGCACCCATACGTTCCGCCATGCGAGCGCACCTGATCAGGCGACGGTAGGTGAATGATGTGTCGCGGCGCATCAGTTCGCGTGGGGTCGCTCCGAGAGTGAACAACAATCCCTCGATCTCCTCACCGGTCGCCTGTGAACGGATGCCGCGAATCTTCGAGATGTACATCGGCGGGAAGTGCGCTGCTACCCGTTCGACCAGGCGCTCTGGAAGGTAACGGGTGAAGCGGAAGCGCGGGTGGTTGGCGATATGCTTCGGCGAGAGCGGATGAATCACAAATGCAAACCGCGGTTTCTCCGCTGTATTGCTCAGGGTGATAACCTCTGGTCCCCAATCTGCCTCATCAATGAAGTTGATAATGTCTCCTTCGGTTGGTGTCGGTCCCGACTCCAGGATCGCCACGACAATCGCTTCCAGCACATCGGCGGAGACGAATGAGCGCTGCGCCGGTTCGAGGCTTTCCAGGCGGGGCGAAAGGGTAACCAGCGTTCGAACGCCGCGTGCACGCAGGTCTTCGATCTCTTCTGGCGACGGGTCATCAGTGACGATGACCTTGTTCTTCAGATCGTGCGGTGCGAAACGTCGAATGTAGGCAAAATCGCCAGCAATCACGTCCGCCCAGGCAAAGTGCTTTTCAGCGCGCGCATCATGCCCTTCGCTTCCCAGCGCCACCGGATGCAGCACTCGGTATGGCAGCAACGCC
Organism: Roseiflexus sp.; assembly: GCA_017743475.1. Lineage (GTDB taxonomy): Bacteria > Chloroflexota > Chloroflexia > Chloroflexales > Roseiflexaceae > Roseiflexus. The sequence goes on from JAGHYV010000009.1 coordinate 40,880, forward strand.
GCAATCGGCAGCGTCGTCGCCGCATACATATCGAGTTGGGCAATGGTACGCGGCAATGGCAGGAACGGCAACCCACTGTGAACGACCGGATCAGCGAAACGTAGCTCAACGTCGTACTGCACCAGCGCCTGCGCCAGCGCATAGCGGTCGATCCCGCTGGTAACGAGAATCCGGCGGTAGTTGAATATGCCGCGCTGCGCCTGATTCGCCTGTTGTATACACCAGCGGTCGAGGGTCTGTTTAATCAGGCTGCCAGCGACCACCGGCGTGCGGCGCGCCTGGCGTGCAATCGCGATGGCTTCGTGGTGTGGGTAACGCGCTGCGCCAACATGGAAGACCGGTGTCAATCCACCAAGACCGATGGCATCCACTTTGCCGTCAAAGTCGCGCACAAGCGACGCAGCCAGGGCAGTGTCGCCGTTTGTGCCGATGCGGCGTACTTCAATCGGTTGCCCCAGAACAGTCGTAACAAACTGGTAATCGCGTCGTGCAGAACCAAGGCTGATACTCACAATCCGTTTCATGCGCGTCCCCTTTGTCGCTACTAGTCGCTCCGGTGTTCAGAAGAGCGGGGTGGAGATTGCGTAGCCAGTATACCACTACTCACACGCATGCGCTAAAACGGTTCGGGCGGGCGAACGCGCCACAGCAGCGCGGCAAGCCAGGTGCTGACGGTTACCCAGAGAACGTATCCGCCAGCCGCGAGCGTCACTGCGCGCCCCGCCCATCCACAGCGCCAGAGCACCGCCGCGCCCACCGCTGCGCTCAGCGCCACGAGCCAGGCGGAGAACATTAGCCAGCGCGTTGAGAGGGTGGAGCCGCTGAGAAATGGCAGCGCCGCAAAACCTCCAGCGATGAGGATTGTCCCGATCGCCAGGATCGTTGCAGGCCATCGATGTTCGTTTTCTGCACCAGACGACCGCTCTATCAACCACAGAATACCTGCAGGCAGCAGTGCCAGCAGAAAAAAACCGTAGTGCTGCCGGAAACCTGCGTCCCATAGCGTGTTCCACAGCGTTTCAAACGATGCTGGCGCCCGTCCTGCCAGACCGGTCAACCCTCCGGTGGCGGTTGCCGCGAGTTGTTGTGCAAACATGCCGGTGTAGGCGCTATAGAAGAACACCACAGCGATAACCTGTGCAACCACGAAGGCAATGCCGTAGATGGCGGCTGTCCGAATCGGCACAGCGCGCCGACGAAGCAGCGCTGCAAGCAGGATGGCAAGCCCGAAGCCGCCCAGCAGTGACATATTTATCCAGAACCCAAAGTGTCCCAGGTAGACAAGGAGCTGCGCCATCACCAGCATCGCGCACAGTAGAGCTGCAGAATGCGCTGCGTCCGGTGGTGAGTGACGCGCCAACGCAGACCTGCCAACTGGTCTCCAGAGCATGACCAGCAGAGTGATTAGGAGCAGATGCGCACACTGGGTGAAAATATGGGTGCTGAAGTTCCACCATATCGTCAGGTACCCGGCAGGTGCAAACCCATACAGTGCGGCCGTGACCAGCGGTATGGGAAAAGGGTCGCCAGAGTGGCGGCATAGTTGCTCATCACGTGGCTTCTGGATCAGCGCCATCATCAGCGTATACGCCAGCAACGGACTGAAGGCATCGAGGAGCGCTGCGCCAAGGTGCAGCAGCGCACGTTGGTCGATGTCAAGCAGCGTGAAAGGCGCCAGGATCAGGTAGAATGCTGGCGGATAGGGGAAATCGACGCCACGGTTCCGCGACACCAGCATCACCCTGCCTCTCGTCGTTTCAGCGAAGCGATTGGCATGAAATCCAATATCGCCGGGCATCGAGTCGGGGTAGATTTTGCCGCCGTAGCGCGTGGCGAAGACAATCACAATGATCAGCAGCAGCCAGCGCCGGTGTGTTACCGGGATTGTGATTCCCAGACGCGCCAGTGCACCTATCAGCGCTGGACGAATTGCAGCCGCGCTCAGGAATGCCAGCGCCGCTAGTCCCGTCGCTGCGCGCACGCTGGCAGTCGCTCGTCCCAGATCGATGATTGGACCCTGCCAGTCGATCAGCCACATCACTGTCGTCACTACACCCAGCGCCAGCCCTGCGCGCTGCAACATGTGCGGCGCAGCGCGCAGCGCGATAACCAGCATCCACCCGGCGACCAGAGCAATTAGCGCAGGAGTAGCGCCGAATGCAAAGCGTGGCGGATCAAGCCATGCGCCGCAGACAGCTAGCCCAAGGAGCGGCGCCATGATCGTCAGGGCGCCTGTACTTGCAAACCCTGCCTGCCGCAGTGTGATCCACAGGATCAGTCCCGCGACCGACCAGCCGAGGATCGAACGCCAGGGTGGGAATGTTGGTCCGGCTTCGACTGCGACAATCACGGTCGTCAGCGGCGTTCCGATGGCACGGCGGTCGCCGGTTGGCGTGACTGTCGCACTACGGATATCGATCTGATGATCGCCGAACATATCGGCGGGAGGCGGGATCAGGACGCGGTATACTGCTCCGGATTGGCGCACTGGCAGCGACGCAAGATGCTGACTGGATGACCAGAGTTCGAGTTCGCGTGCACCACGGGTTGCCACCTCATCATTCACCGGCAGTGTGCGAAGCATCAGCACCAGCGAGCGTTGACCGAAGCCCGGAAGTCGTATACTGGCCCGTCCGGTTGTCCAGCGGAATACGCCGAAAGGCGACTCCTCGACAGAAAACATGCCACGCACGAGCGGCAGATCGCTGCCCGGACCGTCCTCACGCCCAATGTCGATGACATATCGTTGCGGCAGTTGAGTGACCAGCGTCAGCAGCAAAACGAAGAGCGCCAGCAACCCGTACAGTGTGCGGTCGCGCAACAGCCGGGTTGTTTCGCTGCCAAGGGACGTTCTGATCATCCTATCCATTGGCACCGATTATCCCGATGAGTGTGATGTCCGTCAACTGGTCGCTGATTCATGGATTTTCGCAGCGTTGCGCCGTTGTGTATTGGTCTTGTCGCTGTCACACCTGGGGGGACATGCACGCCTGGGAGCAAGGGTGCCCCGCCATCGTTGCGTCTACAAGGGCAAGATGCCTTCGCTTCCGGGAGAAATGCGAACCTTCGTCCTGTATCGTTGCGGGGCATCACGGCATCTGCTATACTTCCAACCTGTTGGAGTGAGCCTGCAGCATTTCTGGAACTATCAGCATGGCGGATCAGCGGTACATCCGAAATTTTTCGATCATCGCGCACATCGACCATGGCAAAACCACTCTGTCGGATCGTTTGCTCGAAATGACCGGGACGATCAGTGAGCGCGAGCGTCGTGAGCAGGTGCTCGATGCGATGGACCTGGAGCGTGAACGCGGCATCACCATCAAAAGCAAAGCCGTGCGCATGTACTACACGGCGCGCGATGGTCAGATATATCAGTTCAACCTGGTTGATACGCCCGGTCACGTCGATTTCGGCTTCGAGGTTGGGCGCGCGCTGGCTGCTGGCGAAGGTGCCATCCTGGTGGTTGATGCCTCTCAGGGTATCGAGGCGCAAACACTGGCGAACGTCTACCTGGCGCTAGAAAACGACCTGACGATCATCCCAGTGCTCAACAAAATCGACCTGCCTGGCGCCGACCCAGATCACGTCGCAATGGAGATCGAACGGGTATTGGGGTTGCCCGCCGAAGAGGTGCTGCGCGTCTCCGCCAAGCAGGGCATTGGCATTGATGAGTTGCTCGAAGCGATTGTCGAGCGCATTCCGCCGCCGCATGGTCAGCATGACCGACCGCTACGCGCGCTGATCTTCGATAGCCACTACGATCCGTACAAGGGTGTTATCGCCTACGTGCGAGTCGTGGACGGCACACTTCCCGTCGGTGCGCGTTTGCGTATGCTTGGGACTAACGCCGAAGCGGAAGCCCTGGAGGTAGGTACGTTTCGTCCGCAGATGACGCCACTCGATAGGCTCGACACCGGTGAGGTGGGGTATGTCGCTACCGGTCTCAAGCAGATTGGTGAATGTCAGGTAGGGGACACAATCACCCTTGCCGATGCGCCAGCTGAAATTGCGCTTCCCGGTTACCGTCCTGCCAAACCGATGGTCTTCGCAGGTCTCTATCCGGTGGACACGAATGCCTATGCTGACCTGCGTGATGCACTTGAGAAACTGAAACTCAACGATGCGGCGCTCTCGTTCGTGCCTGAAAAGTCGGTGGCGCTTGGATCTGGCTTCCGTTGCGGCTTTCTGGGTCTGCTGCACATGGAAATCGTGCGCGAACGGCTGGAACGCGAATATGGGCTTGACCTGCTGATCACCGCGCCGAGTGTCGAGTACCAGGTGCTCCTCTCCAACGGGGATGTCATCACCGTCGATAATCCTTCCGATATGCCGGATCCAGGGCGGATCGAGTCGATCGAAGAGCCGATCATGCTGATCACGATCATCACACCGACGCGCTATATTGGCTCGATCATGGAACTGGTGACCAGCAAGCGCGGCGTTTTCGAGACGATGGAGCACCTTGATCCGCAGCGTGTTGCCCTTAAGTACAAGATCCCGCTCTCGGAAATTGTGGTTGATTTTTATGATCAGTTGAAGTCGCGCACCCAGGGGTATGCATCGCTCGATTACACCCTTGCCGGGTATCAACCCGCCGATCTGGTGAAACTCGATATCCTGGTGAACGGTCAACCAGTCGATGCGCTGTCCCTGATCGTTCATCGCGACTCTGCCTATGCCCAGGGACGTGCGCTGGTCGAGCGGTTGCGCAAACTGATCCCGCGGCAGCTATTCGAGGTGCCGATTCAGGCAGCGATTGGCAGTAAGGTGATTGCGCGCGAAACGATCCGGGCAATGCGCAAAGATGTGCTTGCCAAATGCTACGGCGGTGATGTCACACGCAAACGGAAACTGCTCGAAAAGCAAAAAGAGGGCAAAAAGCGCATGAAAATGGTCGGCAACGTTGAGATACCGCAGGAAGCGTTTATGGCAGTGCTCTCGCTGAACGCCGAATAGCGCCCGTTTGCATAACAGTGCAGACGGTGAGTCTCGTGCAAAAAGGTCATGTCACCGCAGCGAACGCAGCCAGCAATGGAATGGATGGACATCTCTGTGCACCCAGCGTCTCGGCGGTGAGTTTTTCGGTGGAATCATAACGGTTTATTTCGTCTGTGGTGAAAGGACCTTCCGTGAATCTCAAACATGCCATCGCTGTATTTCTGATCGCTCTGGCACTGGCTGCGTGCGGTGCGGGCGCTCAGACCGTTGCCAGGGTCGATAATGTCACACTGACGCGCCAGGAACTCGATCAGCGTATTGATCGCATTGAGAAAGGATTTGCGCAACAGGTGGGGACGGGGGTTCCAATACCGTCGCGCCTCGATATCGAACGTGAACTGGTATCACAGTTTATCGATCAGCAATTGACCCTCGGTCTTGCCCGTCAGCGCGGTATTACGGTCAGCGATAGCGAGGTAAACAATCAGATCGAGCAGTTCCGCCAGCGGATCCAGATGGGGGGCGGGATGTCGCTCGAACAGGCGATCCAGGATCAACTCGGCTTGCCAGGGGAGTCATCGCCGGAGTTCCGTTTGTTCGTGACCTACTTTCTGGCGCGCCAGAAACTCAGTGAAACGCTGGTCTCCGAGGCCGATATTCGCCAGCGGATCACCGATGAGGTGATGGCAGACACAAAGCGGATGGTTGATGTGGCAACTGTGGCGCACATTCTGGTAACAACCGAAGATGAGGCGAAACAGGTGATTGAGCGTCTCGACAAGGGCGAGTCGTTCGCTGACCTGGCAAAAGAGTTGTCGCAGGACCCCGGCTCAGCGAACAACGGCGGCGTGTATGAGAACATCCAGCGAGGTCAGTTTGTTCCTGAGTTCGACAAAGCAATGTTCGAAGACCTGCAACCGGGTGAAACGACGAAGACCCCGGTGCAGACTCAGTTTGGCTGGCATGTGATCCGACTTGTTTCGCGTGGACAGGCGCCAGCGCTCGATCCGACGAACGCTCAGGCAGTCATTGAGCAGCGCATCGCGCAGGAACTGCCGTTCGAGCAACAAACTGCGTTCGAACGTCTGTTACGGAGCGAACGTGAGAAGGCAATTCAGGAGCAACGTTTGGTTGAACCGGTCTTCCCGACGCCAACGCCCGAACCACTGCCAACGATTGCTCCGCTACCGACACCAGTGCCATGATCACGATTGTTGGACTTGGTCCCGGCGATCCAGGCATGATCACGCGCGCAGCGTGGGAGGTGATTTCCACGACGCGCGTGCTCTATCTGCGCACTGCGGTGCACCCGACAGTTACCGCGCTGCCGTCGGGCATTGTCGTTCATACGTTCGACGGTCTGTACGAGCGAGCGGAGCGTTTCGATGAGGTGTACGAGCAGATCGCCGATGACCTGATCGCGCGCGCGCGCGGCGGGGAGCCAGTGGTGTATGCAGTTCCGGGAGATCCACTGTTGGCGGAAGCCACCTCCCGCCATCTGTTGCGCCGCGCGCGCGCGCAGGGCATCCCTGTACGCGTTCTGTCTGGGGTGAGTTTCATTGAGCCAACATGCGCGCTGCTGGGGGTTGATCCGCTCGAACATGGGTTGCAGTTGATCGATGCACTCGATCTGGTGATCGTTGATGCGCCAGAGCACAACCAGGCGCCCTCGTGGGCGACGCTCCATGGATATGCGTATGCGCCGCCGCTGTTGCCGTTTCCACTGACTCCCACGCGCCCGGCGCTGATCTGTCAGGTCTACAGCCGGTCGGTAGCGTCGCATGTCAAACTGTCGCTGATGGAACGCTACCCGGCTGATCATCCGGTGACGCTGGTTCGCGCTGCGGGGGTGGCAGATCAGGAGTCTGCCACTGAACTTCTGCTACATATGCTTGATCATCGCAGCGATTTCGACCACCTGACCAGTCTGTTTGTGCCGCCGCTGACGCCTCTTGCCGACCTGCGCGGAGCGGAAGGGGTGGCGTCTATCGTCGCGCGTCTGCTTGGACCGAATGGGTGCCCGTGGGATCGCGAGCAGACGCCGCAGTCATTGCGCCTGGCGTTGCTCGAAGAGGTGCATGAGGCGTTGGAGGCGCTCGATGCCAACGATGATGTGGCGCTAGTCGAAGAACTGGGCGATCTGCTGCTCAACGTGCTGATGCAGAGCGAAATGGCTCGTCAGGCGGGGCGCTTCGATGCTGGCGATGTGTTCAGCACCGCGGCGGAGAAATTGATCCGCCGTCATCCCCACGTGTTTGGCACGCTCGATGTGGCAGCGAGCAATGAGGTGCTGCGCAATTGGGAGGCGATCAAACGCACCGAACGTGCTGCGAAAGGTGCGCAGCGTCACGGTGCGCTCGATGGCATTCCGTCGTCGTTGCCTGCTCTGGCAATGGCGCAGAAGGTGATTGACAAGGCTGCCAGATCTGGGTTCGATGCGCCGGAGATCGATCACGCCTGGGAGTCGCTGGCGGAAGAACTCGACGAACTGCGCACCAGTGCAACAGATCCGGCACAGGCAGAAGCTGAATTGGGCGATGCGCTGCTAGCGCTTGCCCGGTTGGGTTGGCGGCTCAACGTCGATGCCGAAAGCGCGTTGCGCTCCGCTGTTGCCCGTTTTCGTCGTCGGTTTGCCCGCCTCGAAGAGCTGATCGAGGGTCGCGACCTGCATACGTTGAGCGTTGCTGAGAAACTGGCGCTGTGGGATCGTGCTCGTGAAGCATCCGATGATGTCGATGTCGCACAGTGAATAGTATGCCCAGACCGCCGCTTGACATTCGCGTTGGCGATATTGTGCAGATGCGCAAGCCGCATCCGTGCGGCGGCGATACCTGGGAGGTTGTGCGGATCGGCGCCGAGATCGGAATCCGCTGCCGGACCTGCAAGCGTAAGATTTTGTTGCCGCGATCCGATTTTGAGCGTCGGGTCAAACGGGTTGTGGAACATACGCTATCGAGCGGCGATTACCCTTCCGGCAGCTAACGAAGGTCAAGAAGGCGACCGAATCGTACTGGCACAGGTTGGCATCTCGCTGTATCATGTGGAAGAAGTGTTCTGTGTGTCAAACGTCAGCCTGGAAACGAGGCGCACCGCGATGCCTGCACACTGCTCCCCTTATCAGCGTAGCGGCATGCTCGTTGTGGCGCTTGCGACTGCGCTGCTCCTCCTCACTCTGCCGGACAAGAGCGTAACAGCCCAACAGAGTGGCGGTCCACTGTATGCTGTTGAGGTCAACGGGATTGTAACGGCGCCAACAATCGATTATTTGCGACGGGCAGTGCAGATCGCCGAAGCTTCAAGCGCCGATGCGCTGATCATTTCGTATAGCAGCACTGGTGGCGTGCTACGCGAGGTGCGCGTCTTTGCGGCTGAGATTGTGCAGGCGCGTGTGCCGATTGTTGTGTTTATCACCCCACGCGGCACGCAGGCGGGTCCTGCTGGCGCAATATTCGTGACTGCAGCGCATGTGAGTGCGCTTGCCCCTGATACCAGTTTTGGCAGTCCTTTTCCCCTTGCGCAGGTGGATGAAACCCTCAGTCAGCAGACCCGCGATCTCCTGCTCGATAATGTCAGTGCTCAAATGAAGAAGTGGAATGAGACTCGTGGACGGAATGCCGACTGGATCGACCGCGCAGTTCGGGAAGGGGTCATTCTCAACAATCAGCAGGCGATCAGTCTTGATCCGCCTGCCGTCGATCTGGTGGCAGCCGATCAGCGTGAACTGTTGACCCTGCTCGAAGGACGCACGGTGACGCTTGATGATGGTCGAACAGTTCGCATTTCGGCGCTTGGACGAACGCCAACGCTTATCGAGCCAACATTGTTCGAGAGTCTTCGCCTGGCGCTCGCTGATCCAACGGTTGCGTTTGCGCTCCTGGTGCTTGGATCAATGGCGATCTATCTCGAATTGAACACACCCGGCGTCGGATTGTTTGCTGGCGCAGGGTTAGTACTGTTGCTGGGCGCTGCTGCCGGATTTCTGGTTCTTCCAATCGTATGGTGGGGTATGACGCTGGTGATCCTCGGTCTGGTATTGATCGGCGCGGAGTTTGTCGCGCCAACCCATGGCGGTTTGATGATTACTGGTCTGGCGATGCTCGGTGTTGGCGGCGGGAATCTGATCGATGCCACGCAGGCACCCGGTGCGGGTGTAGCCTGGTGGGCGCTCCTGATCGTGGTCGGCGGGATTGCGGCAACTGCAGCAGCGGGTCTGGCGCTGGCGCTGCGTAGTCGCAAGCGTCCGGCAGCTACCGGAACTGAGGCGCTCATTGGGCGTCTGGCGCAGGTGCGGCGGCGGTTGGACCCGCGTGGCATGGTGTTTGTCGAGGGTGCGCTGTGGCAGGCGATCAGTGAATCCGAACCGGTGGAAGTCGGCGATTGGGTACGGGTGGTTGCAGTGCATAATCTGCAACTGATTGTGCGTCCGCTCGAAAGCGAGGAGCCAGCTCCGCAGGAAGCGCAACCGCCTTCCGGGGGACGCGTCGTGTAGATACAAGGAGCTTGTCATGGGTTCTGGAGCCGTTTTGTTGTGTCTTGGAGTTCTTCTCTTCGCGATCCTCATGATCGGGTTTTCCGCCATCAAGATTGTGCCGGAGTATGAACGGGGGGTTGTCTTCCGACTCGGTCGGTTGGTTGGTGCGCGCGGACCTGGTTTGTTCTTCCTCATCCCGTTTATCGAACGCATGGTGCGGGTTGATCAACGCGTCATCACCATGGACGTGCCGCCGCAGGAGGTCATTACCCTCGACAATGTGACCATCAAGGTCAACGCGGTGCTCTACTTCATGGTTGTAGACCCGGAAAAGGCGATCGTGAAAGTGATGGACTACATCCGGGCGACGATGCAGATTGCCCAGACGACGCTGCGCAGTGTGGTCGGTCAGGTCGAACTTGATGAACTGCTGGCGCGTCGTGAGGCGATCAATGAGCGTCTGCAACGGATCATCGACGAGCAGACCGAACCGTGGGGCGTCAAAGTGACGATTGTCGAAGTGAAGGATGTCGAACTGCCGCAGGGTATGCAGCGCGCGATGGCGAAGCAGGCGGAAGCTGAGCGTGAGAAGCGCGCCAAGATCATCCACGCCGACGGTGAACTGGCAGCATCACGTATGCTGGCTGAGGCAGCCACGATCATCGCCAGTGAGCCGGTGACGCTGCAACTGCGCTATCTACAGACATTGACCGAAATCGCGGTCGAAAAGAACAGCACTATCATCTTCCCGCTGCCGGTCGATACGATCAAAATCTTCATGGATGGATTGGAACGCGCTCAGCGCAACGGTGTCGCGCCGATTACCCGTCGCGAAGAGTTGAGCGAGCAGCCTAGCGAGCAGGATGGTCAGGCTGCATGATCTTCGCGTTGTGGGCGCACTAATGCTTCGATTTCGGCAATGTGACGATCCACAGCACTGCGGTGCGCTCTACTGCATCGGGGCAGCACGACGCGCGCAGCGCTGAGCGCCAGCGCCGCTTCTGCCAGGCGTCCTTCACGCGCCAGATGTTGCGCAAGCGCACAGCGCAGCGATACTTCTGCATCCGGCGCCGGGTGGTGCGCCAACCCTTTGCGCAGATATGCCTCAATGGTTTCAGGTGAAGCGCCAGCGGCATCTAGCGCCTGCGCCAGGCAGAGATACCCGGCGGCATTTGCCGGTTCCAGTTCCAGCGCTCGACGCGCAGCGCGTTCTGCGGCGCTGACCTCTCCCTGTTCGAGCAGGGCGCTGCTCAACGCGAGGGCGAACGCGGCGCGATCTGGCGCCAGGTCCAGGGCGCGCCGGATCAGGGCGACCGCGCTACCGACATCATCGCGGGTGAGCGCCACAATGCCCCGCAGCGCCAGCGCATCCGGCGACCGGGGATGAAGAGCGTATGCCACGGTCGCCAGTGCGTCCGCTGCGTTCCAGCGTGCGTGCCAGATCGCCAGGCTGGCAAGGTGCAGTGCGGCGAAGCGCGTCAGAAAAATAAGGATCAGCAGGGTCATTCCTGCCCCGATCCAGATAGATGGAGTGAAGAGGTTGATGATCAGCAGCGCTGCGATAAGCGCGGATTCAGGTGCGATCAGCAGCGCTCGCGCCAGTCGATGCGATAGCGGCGCAGGACGACCAACGGTGGTACATGGCGCCATCGGTACATGCTCCTTATACGATGGTGCAGATCTCTATCCCCATCATATCAGGAGCGTGTGACATCTACTGTCACTTCTTCAGCGCGACATCAGTAAGGTCGAAGTCCTGGAGATGCCGTTGAGGAAGGCGCGCGTGCGCACCGACCCGTTTGTTGCAGCTATCGCCGCACTGTAGACGCGCTCCAGTCGTTCGGCTGCGGCGTCCCATGTGTGGTAGCGCTCGACATACCGCCTGCCTGCGGCGCCGATGGTCGCAGCGCGCTGCGGGTCGTCGATCAGGTTGAGGATGGCGTCTGCATACTCATGCGATTGTTCCGCCAGCAGCAGATCACGCCCTTCCACGGCATGCAGCGCGCGCGCCGCCTGCCGTGCCGCAACGACCGGAGTCGCCAGCGCCATCGCTTCAAGCACTTTGTTCTGAATGCCAACCCCGTAACGCAGCGGCGCGACTGCCACCGTTGCCCCGGCAATCGCCGGGCGCAGGTCTTCTAGGTAACCGGTCACCGTGACACGCCGATCAGTTGCCAGCGACCGTACCGATGGCGGTGGCGCACTTCCGGCAATCACCACGCGCGTCTCCGGTCGAGACACCCAGACCAAGGGCATGATCTCGCGCACCAGGTAGAGTGCAGCCGCTTCGTTCGCGTGGTAACTCATCTTGCCGCTGAACACGATTGTCGCTCGCTCACGGGCGATGGGCTGAGGCGCAAAGTATTCCAGATCGACGCCGTTCGGGACAACGCTGATCGATTCGGCAGCCTGATCGGATGGGTTCGTGAACCATTCCGGTCGATCCGGTGCGTGGTGGGGACACAGGTGACGATGGAGCGTTCGTAGCGCCCAGGCATCTTCGGGTGATGAGACGATCACCTGCTCGAAATGGTGCGTATAGCGCGCTTCGTAGGCGCGTGTGCGCGCAAGATCGAGCAGCGCGAGCGCGCGACTTTTGAGCGAGGGACCGCTGCGAAAGGTGCGCTCGAACAGCAGGCTGATGCTGTCCACCGAGTCGAGGACGGCAGGCGTGCGCATAAGGGCGTAGCCGAGCGCCGATGCACGCAGATGTTCAATATGCGCAACGTCATATCGTCCGCTCCGATCTTCGGCGCGCACCGCCTCACGCAGGCGCTGATCGAAACTGAGCGCTGCCTGGAGCGGCAGGTCGCCGGGAAGCGCCCGGAGTGCGTTCCAGGTCATACGGGCTTTGCTCACGTGAACCGTGACAATCCGGGTGCACACCTTGCGCAGGGCGCTGAGCGCCGGTCCGTCCTCCGCGCCAGCGCCGCAGACCAGCGTGACACAATGCCCGCGGCGCGCCAGCGCACGAATGAACCCGTATGGTCGCACCCGGATGGGTGAGGGAACGTAGGAAGAAATAAAGAGAATATGCATCAGTCGTCCCCCCTTTGCGCACTGGCAAAACAAGTTCTGACGTAAACGTTCGCTCTTCTGGTTCTCAGTTCTCGATTCTCACTTCTCACTTCCCCACCCCCACATACTCCCGACGTCCAACAACGCGCTCATACACCTCATCCATCGCCGGGCAGACTGCGCGCCAGTCGTAGCGTTCAAGCAGGCGCCGTCGTCCTGCGGCAGCGATACGTTCGCCAAGATGCGGGTCGCGCAACAGGCGCACCACTGCGTCAGCGAATGCGTCCGGCGTATCGCCGACCAGCAGATGCTCGCCGGGAACCAGGTCGATCCCTTCGTAGCCGATCGTGGTGGAAACGACCGGGATACCGCGCGCCAGCGCTTCGAGAATCTTGACCCGCATGCCGCCGCCACTGCGCAGCGGGACGATCAGGCAAGCGGAGGCGGCAATATACGGCGTTGGATCGGGCACATACCCGGTCACTTCAATGGAAGGGTCCTGTTCGGGTAATGCGCGCACTTCCGCCACCGGGCGCTGCCCAACGACGAAGAAGCGCGTTCCTTCAACCTGTTGCTTGATGAGTGGGTAGATGCTGCGAGCGAACCAGAGAACGCCATCCACGTTCGGCGGCCACATCATCGTCGCCAGGCTGAGGATGCCACGCGCGTTCGGTTGGCGCGCAATCGGTTGTTCGCGTTCGGCATCGACGGCTATCGGGATGACCGGGATATCACGCCTGCTTCCCATTGCTTCCAGCAACGCCTGGCGATCCTCCTGGCTGACCGCAGTGACCGCTTCGAATTCGCGGCAGACACGCCCTTCATAGGTGCGCAACATACGCCATTCACGCTCCCACAGAAGGCGTTTGAGACCACGTTCCTGCGCTGCAACCCGGCGAAAGACCGTCCATACGGCATTATGCTCATCGAGGAGTCGTGGTAGGGGCAAGGGTTCGGCGAACTGCGCCATATTGAGTTGATCGGCATGCACCAGGTCATACGGTCGCCCGGCGATCTCTGCTTCGCGCACCAGACGCGCCAGCAAACGATGCATGGCGGCGCTATCGTCGCGCTCGATAATCCACGAGCGTCTGCGGATCAGGCTGCGCGCCATCGTCAGTGCGTTGCGCACGGTTGACCGTGTAAGCGGCACGGTGTGCACTTCGGCAACCAGGTCGCGCAGTGCTGCCGCATCCGCTTCTTCCTGCGCGTTGCGCGTGAAGCAAACAAGCGTCACCCGGTGGCGTGACGCTAGGTATCGCAGCAGGTAGTAGGTTTTGACCTTGGGACCGCTATCTGGCGGATAGGGCACGATCTGTGTCAGCAGGAGGATGTTCATGGCCTTGCCTCGATTGCTGTTTCTACTGTGCAGAGTAGCGCCAGGGTATGAAAAGGCGCTAAACACAGGCATCGAGGCAGGTAACAGTGCGTTCATCAGGCATTCGCGCGCGTTTTTCCCCCTCATCCCCCCGACCCCCTTCTCCCACAAGGGGAGAAGGGGGAGTTTGGGCATTCTGATATCCCAATGGGAGTACCGGACCAGGAGGTGCCAGAGAACTCTCTATCTGTGCGCAGAGAGATGAGGGGCAACTCTCGTTCCTTAAGAGGAGCGCCGGAAGCGGAGCGCATCCTGTGCTATACTGGCAGAAACACACTTCAGGAAATATGTATGACCTCCGCACGCGAGTATCTCGATCAATTCGCCAATCTTGACCTGGGGCGCGCCGCGCGCAGCGGTGTGCCGGAAGTTGTGCTCGCCGAAGGCAAAACGGCAAAGCAGACGGTTGCCATTGCTCAGCGTCTGCTCGAACGGATCGGGCGTGTGCTGATCAGTCGCGTGCCGCCGGACACGCTGACCGCGTTGCAGCGGGCGTTTGCCGACACGGTCGAGTGGACAGTGTACAGCGAAGGACGAACGCTGGTGCTGAGCCGACCCGGTTGCGCTCCGCGCCAGACGGGCGGACGCGTCGGGGTGCTGACCGCGGGCACGAGCGATCTGCCCGTCGCCGAGGAAGCCATCGCGCTCTGCATTGAAATGGGGTGCGAGGTTCAGCGTGCCAGTGATGTCGGCGTCGCCGGGTTGCATCGGCTGTTTGAGCCGCTGCGCGCCATGCTCGACGCTTCGGTTGATGTGATCATCGTCGTCGCTGGCATGGATGGTGCGCTCCCTTCAGTTGTGGCGGGTCTGGTGGATGTGCCGGTGATTGGCCTGCCGACATCGGTGGGATACGGCTTCGGCGGGGGCGGCGTGGGGGCGTTGACCAGCATGTTGCAAACCTGCGCGCCGGGGCTGGCGGTCGTTAATATCGATAATGGCATTGGCGCAGGGGCGATTGCCGGGCGCATCGCCAATCGGGCGGCGGCAGCCCGGCGCGCGTATGACAGACAGGCGAAGGACAGGGATCATGAGCGATAGGGACACTGCACCGGCGATACCGCTGGAACGCAAGTATGAACATTTGCAGGCGATCCTTCGCACAATTGGTTCGGCGCTGATCGCGTTTTCCGGCGGCGTTGATAGTACCCTGCTGCTCAAAGTCGCGCACGATACGCTGGGTGACCGCGCAATCGCAGCAACCGCCGACTCGGAAACTTACCCTCGCGAAGAACTCGAACAGGCGCGCGCGCTGGCAGCGTTGATCGGCTGTCGCCATATCGTCGTCCGCACCGATGAGTTGTCCGATGAACGCTACGCGCGGAACCATCCGGATCGCTGCTACTATTGCAAGCGCACCCTCTTCACACATCTTCAACCGCTGGCTGCTGAACTTGGTGTGGCAGCCATTCTGTACGGCGCAATGGCAGACGATACCGGCGACCATCGTCCCGGTCATCGCGCGGCGATTGAGTTTGCCGTGCGCAGCCCGCTGATCGAGGCGGGTCTGGGAAAGCGCGAGATCCGCGAACTGGCGCGTCGGCTCGGCTTGCCGAACTGGAACAAGCCATCGTATGCCTGTCTCTCGTCAAGGATCGCCTACGGAGAACGGGTGACTGCCGAGACGTTGCGCACGCTCGATGAGGCGGAACGTTTCATGCGTCGGCTGGGATTTTCGCAGTTTCGCGTTCGTCATCACGATGTGATTGCGCGTATCGAGGTTACGCCCGACGAATTGCCGCTGGCGATCGCGCAGCGTGACGCGATTGTGGCGCATCTGAAAGCGCTGGGGTATGTGTACGTCACACTCGACTTGCAGGGGTTCCGCAGCGGCAGCATGAACGAGGGGCGTCGGTCGGCGCTCACGGAGATTGCGCTGGTTGAATGATCGGGCGATTCAGAGAATAAGACGTTCATCGAAAGGTGCGGCTCGAGACAATCCGGCATCTACACATTTCGGTATTCGTAACGCCTACTGTCTGCGCCTGACGGTGTGCGCTTCAGCAGCGCGAGCGTAGCGAGCGCCTGCTGGAGGCGCTTGTTAGCCTGCTTCAAAGAAAACCCTGCTCACCTATACTATTCAACAGGTATTCTTGAATAAATAATCCGGTATAGCCCGCGCAGGCGGGCTTCGCACCACAATGACGACCACTTCGTTCCGACGCACTTCTGCCCCTCATCCCCCCCGCCCCCTTCTCCCACAAGGGGAGAAGGGGGAGATGTGGCATCCGACAGCTTCATCCATCCCCCTCAGTGGTTATTTCAACCTGCCCGTCGCCGGAGAAACTCTGGATCGCTACGCGGTTTCGATCCACCCGTTTTCTCGCCGACCCGATTACAAGCAGGGAGTGCGCACGACCACAATGCGCAACAACCGCTGTAACCCCGCGCCGGAATCTGCATCTATACGGATGAAAGACACTATGGAAAGGTTTCGAATATGAGCGAGACGAAGGCACAGCCACGAGTCATCATGTTCACCACGCCGACCTGCTCGTTTTGCAACGCGGCGAAAAACTATTTCCGCCAGAAAGGAATCAAGTTCAAAGACGTCGATGTGAGCAAAGACCCCGCTGCCGCGCGCGACATGGTGCGTCGCTCAGGGCAGCAGGGCGTACCGGTCATCGACATTGGCGGCAAGATCGTCGTTGGCTTCGACCGCCCCACCATTGATCGTCTGCTGGGCATCAAATAGCGACGTCAGATCAGACAGGAGTTTCGGATAAGGAGAAGACCAGCCATGAGCGCAAATGGAAACGAACCCGGCATCCAGCCACTGGGCGCACGTGTCCTGTTGAAACCTATTGAACAGGACGACCGCACGAGCAGCGGCATCTACCTGCCGGACACTGCTAAAGAAAAGCCACAACTCGGCGTTGTCATCGCGGTTGGCGACGCCGATGATATCAAGGTGCAGGTCAACGACAGGGTATTCTTCGCAAAGTATTCGGGCACGGAGATTACCTACAAAGGCGACACCTTTTTGCTGATGGACGTCGGCGACCTGCTGGCGCGTGTGACGAACTGATTCCTGGAATCAACCACAATGTTGCGGTGATGGATGGCACGGAGCGCGGGTGTCCCGCCCTCGTGAGACAGCCAAAGGCACAATGCCCGCGCTCCGTAACCAATCGTATCGTTGCACCGCGCACCCTGCGCTACGGCTTGCCGGTAGTTATCGCCTCTCGCCTCTCGCCCCACACCGCCCTACGGCTTGCCGGGGCAGGTGGCATGGTACGGCACCTCAGGACCCACATACCGCTGCCATTCATCCCACATCAGGTTACGCGGCAGGCGGCGACAGGCTTCAGCGATCAGATCTTCCGGGCGCCACCACCAGACCCGCGCCGTGTCATCCGAACTCCCGCTGACCACGGAGCGCCCGTCGGGGCTGAACGCGACGGCAGTTACCCAGCGATCGTGGGTCATACGGGCGACTTCGCGCCCGCTTGCCGCTTCCCACACCCGCGCCGTGCCATCCCCACTCCCACTGACCACATATTGCCCGTCGGGGCTGAACGCAACGGCGGTCACCTCGCTATCGTGGGTCAGGCGGGCGACTTCGTGTCCGGTCGCCGCCTCCCAGACCTGCGCCGTGAGCCCACCTACACTGACCGCGAAGCGCCCGTCGGGGCTGAATGCGATGGCGGTCACCTCGCTATCGTGGGTCAGGCGGGCGACTTCGTGTCCGGTCGCCGCCTCCCAGACCTGCGCCGTGAGCCCACCTACACTGACCGCGAAGCGCCCGTCGGGGCTGAACGCGACGGCGGTCACAGGGCCGTTGTGGGTCATGCGGGTCACTTCGGTGGGCAACAGGGCTAACCCGCGACGGACCAACTGGTCGGCTTCGAGCAATGGACCGCCGCGCTGCAAGGCTTCCACCCCTAGCAGCGTGCCGATGAGTGGACCCTGCGGGATGCGATCAGACACCAGTTGTCCAGTTGCCACCATCTGCAGCGCCTGCGCCAGGGTGCGCTGCGCTTCTGCCTCGGCTTGCGCCGTGGCACGCATACCGGCTTCCCGTACTGCTGCGTTGCGCTGCGCTTCCGCTTCCGCTTGCGCCGTAGCACGTGCATTCGCTTCGCTCACCGCTGTGGCCTGCGCTGCCTCACGTTGCCGCGGAGCATCGTTGCGCTGGCTCCAGGCGGCAACAGCCAGCAACGAGGTGATCAGCAAGCCAGCCGCCAAACCAAGAATGATCTGCCGTTGTGTTCGTTCCTGTCGCTCGGGTTTCTCGTTCATCGCAATCACCTCTGTCGAGCAATCTCGTGGCCGTTCCTGGCGTTCCGGTTTCGCCTGCTGGATTCGTGAACGATGCCTTCGCGTCGTTGCGAGCATTCGGGTGGCGTGTCTGATGATTGCATGCCGCCGACACTGCCGCCTACCATACATCCTTTCCTTACTACACAACGGTGTTCGCGCTCAATTTTGGCGCTGTGCGGAATGTCGCACGCCAGGATCGTGTGAACATGCGGACGAGATACCCGCATATCCGGTCCGCACGTGGTTCAATGATGCTCCACTTCGTTATGGAAATACCAGGATGGCAGGAATGGTATGCGAACCGCTAGATGGTGGCCTGCGCTTCCGAGCAGACTTTCCCCAGTGTGGCACTGAAGGTCTGTGCAGCACGGGCGCCGAAAAGCGATCACTGGGGCGAAGCCACGCGGCTATGCCTGCTGCCACAGTATCCCTATCGGCAGCGGGCTGAGGTAGCTGCTGCAACACCTTACGCCTGGACCTTCATTCCGCACTCTAGTCAATGCATGCATCCGTTCGCGCCGGATATCGGCTATAATGCATAAGCTGCCCGTAATTCCGCTGGCAGGTCCTGATCTTGAAGCTAGTCACTGGCGTAGCATACATACAAGAGGATGCAGAACGCACGATGATTGAAACTCTCTCGCATACGCTCCGTAATGGCATGCTGGTCTTGCTGCGCGAAGTACACAATGCCCCCCTCGCGACAAACTGGATCTGGTATCGTGTTGGTGCTCGCTACGAGTCGCCGGGAATAACTGGCATCTCGCATTGGATCGAGCATATGCTATTTAGGGGTACACCGCAGATTCCCGGACACGACCTTGACCGTCTGATTGCAAGGAATGGCGGGACGTTCAACGGTTTCACCGCGCATGACTTTACTGCATATTTCGAGACGCTCCCTGCGGATCGGATTGATCTTGCGCTACGTATCGAGTCAGACCGGATGGTGAATGCGCTCTTCAACGAGGAAGAGGTTGAGCATGAACGCACGGTTATTCTGGCGGAACGCGAGGGGCACGAGAATGATCCAGAATGGTGGCTTAACACAGCAGTCATGACAACTGCTTTTCAGGTTCATCCATACCGCCACGAGGTGATCGGTTCGCGGGATGACCTGCTGGCATTGACACGCGACCATCTCATAACGTATTACAAGACCTTTTATCGCCCCAACAATGCAGTACTGGTGCTGGTGGGCGATTTCGATGCGCATCGATTGATGAGCCGGGTCGAGCACTACTTTGGTGATCTTCCGGCAGGACCGCCCCTGCCGCCAATCCATTGGAGTGAACCAGAGCAACAGGAAGAACGTCGTGTTGTGGTGCGTCGACCGGGACCGGCGCAGTATGTGCAGATTGTGTATCACACCGCCGATTGTCGCAGCCCCGATTTTGCGCCGCTTTTGGTACTCGATGCGATCCTCTCCGGCGCAAAGTCACCTGCATTTAGCGGCGGTGCACAAACGAACCGAAGCGCCCGTCTGTATCGCGCACTAGTGGAGACCCGCCTCGCAGCGTATGCTTCCAGCACGTTTCGACCCACCCGTGATCCGCATCTGTTCGAGTTTCATGCAATGGTGCAGGAAGGGCATACCGCTGAAGAGGTTGAGCAGGCGCTGCTAACTGAGGTGGCTGCTCTCCAGGAGAGCGGACCGCGTCCTGATGAGATGGCAAAAGTTATTAAACAGATGCGGGCACAGATCGCGTATGCGCGAGAGAGTGTAACCAACCAGGCATTGATGATTGGAATGTGGGAAGTGCTTGACCGATATGATCGTGCCGATACGTTGCTCGATGAGATTGCGGCTGTTCAGGTCGAAGATGTTCGACGTGTAGCGCAAATGTATCTGACAGAACGGCGGCGAACGGTTGGATACTTTCTTCCACTGTGACACGGATGAACGCTCGTGGTGATCCTATGAATTCGTTTCCCCCTAACCGCGCCAGTACTATTGCCACTTCACTGCGCTGTGAGCTACCCAATGGCGTAGTAGCATTGGTACAGCGCAACGCAATAGCGCCAACGGTCAGTGTGTATGGCGAGATACGCGTCGGTGCTGCCAATGAACCGCCTGAAAAGAATGGCTTATCTGCATTCACCAGCGCAGCGCTCATCCGTGGCGCGGGTCATCGCACATTTCAGGAGATTGTTGCAATAACTGAGGCAGTTGGGGCAAGCGTCAATGCTGGCGGAGGAATGCATTCCACTGGCTTTGCTGGTCGATCGCTGAGCGAAGATGTTGCCCTGATTCTCGAAATCCTAAGCGATATGGTACGTGCGCCGGCGTTTCCCGATGAGGAGATCGAGCAGTTACGCGGTCAATTTTTAATGGCGCTGCGTGAAGATGAGCAGGATACGTCCGTCCGAGCTTCACGTGCGTTGCGGTCGATCATGTTCCCGCCAGCGCATCCCTATAGTCGTCTCAGCAGAGGTACAATTGAGACGATCTCAACTCTCACCCGCGATGATCTGATCCAATTTCATAGGTTGTACCACCCGGCAGCAACGACCATCGCCGTGGTTGGTGATATTGACCCCGCAGCGGTGATTGCACTTATCGAGCGATTCTTTGGCGACTGGCAGGTGCCTGGCACACCACCACAGGTGACGCTACCCGATCCGCTTCCCATGCCGGACCAACGGCGGATTCATATCGCTCTCGACGGCAAAAGCCAGACCGACATCATCTGGGCAGTGCATGGGCTTGATCGCAGGTCGCCGGATTATTATGCTGCCAGTGTGGCAAATATGATCCTTGGACAAATCGGTATTGGCGGACGCCTGGGTGAACGAGTGCGTGAAAAACAGGGGCTTGCATACTACTGCGGTAGCAGCCTCGACGCAGATCTCGGCGCAGGTCCGTGGACAGCGATGGCTGGCGTAAACCCTGCCCATGTCGAGCGCGCGATTGATGCGATCGTTCATGAGATCAGACAGTTTGCTGCAGAAGGACCGACCGAACAGGAACTCGCCGATGCCCGTGATTTTATGACTGGCAGATTGGCAATTGGTCTGGAGACCAACGACAGTATTGCAAGCACTCTGCTTGGTATCGAACGGTATCAGCTCGGTCTTGACTACATCGAACGCTACCCGACCATCATTTACAGTATTGATCGGGATCAGGTCGTTGAGGTTACACGCCGGTATCTCGATACTGATGACTACGTAATTGCTACAGCGGGGCCGCCAGAACCGTCGGTGTCATGACGCAATCTGGTGGAACTGAGCTATATCCGCATCCATCGTACTGCGGCTTCTTTTCGTTGTTTCATTCGACTAACGATGCACCACGAAGGTGCGCGCAAGAAGACACTGCTTGTCTGGGAAAGAATTTACGGTTGTCTGCGCTTA
Organism: Roseiflexus sp.; assembly: GCA_017743475.1. Taxonomy (GTDB): domain Bacteria; phylum Chloroflexota; class Chloroflexia; order Chloroflexales; family Roseiflexaceae; genus Roseiflexus. The sequence goes on from JAGHYV010000009.1 coordinate 62,305, forward strand.
CCGGAGCATAGTACTGGTTACCCTGACCATACCGTTCCCATCGCACGCCGCGACAGGTGTTGGGAGGAGATATGACGCTAGATCAACGACATATTCCGCTGGAGGGTGCGCACAATGTGCGCGATGTCGGCGGCTATATGACCGTGGACGGACGCATTACACGCTGGCGGCGATTGTTGCGCGCCGATAGTCTGCATCATCTAACGATTGAGGATCAGCAGCGGTTGCGCGCCTACGGTGTGCGAACGATTATTGACTTGCGATTACCCTTCGAGGTAGCGCACAATCCGAATGTATTCGCTAAGGCGCACGACGTTCACTATACCAATCTTCCGCTGATTACCGAACGCAGTGAGACCAGCATCGAATCGCGCGCAAGTTCAGTCAGCGAGTTGTACTGCTTGATGCTGGATGAGTGCCAGGAACCGATCCGTCAGATACTGGCAACCATTGCAGAGGCGGATGCGCCGGTGCTGGTTCATTGCTTTGTCGGCAAAGACCGCACCGGACTGATCACCGCGCTGGCGTTGAGAGCGACTGGCGTGCCGGTAGAGACGATTGCTGACGATTATGCTCTGAGTGAGGCGCTTACCGTTGCGCTGCTGGCTGAAATCCGCGCAATGTTGATCCGTCTGGGATACGATGTCACACGTTTTGATCGCCTCTCGCCAGCGCCACGCGAGGCGATGATTGCAACTATGGCGTATCTGGACGAGCGCTACGGCGGCATCGAAACGTATCTCACGTCAATTGGGTTGACGGATGCGCAGCTCGCCGGATTGCGCCGACTGCTGCTGGAATGATGGCGATTTGCCGGACAGGGCAGGTAGACACGTACCTTTGAAGGCGAGGGTAACAATCACATGACACCACCAGAAGGCGGAGTGCCTCTAATGAACCTGCGACGTCAGTATCGCCAGGGTGCCAGGGAATGTGACCGTCACCGATGCGCGCTGGCATCGAACTGGCCCCCGGTTCTCATTTCCTTATGCTCAGTTTCTGAAGAAATCGATAGGTTTCATAGCGGACGACCTGGTAGCCGAGGCGTATGATCGTAACCTGCAGTGATCACGACCTAATCCAACGCATTTGGCACTACTTTCGACCTCATACGTAGCGACCAGTGCTGCCACGCCGCGATTTCAGCAGTATACGATGCCATAGAGCATCACCGAGTGCGGGCAGAAATGACATTATCGAAGGAGCAGTGACATGAGGAGATTGAACGAAACAGGGTGGTTTGATGTTGCCCCTGGTATTCGCCGCCGCACCGTCGCCGTAACGGAACGCATGCAGCAGATTGTAGTCGAACTGGATCGGGGCGCGCGTCTGCCAGAGCATCGTCATCCCCACGAGCAGATCACCTATCTCATCTCCGGCAGACTCCGCTTCGTTATCGACGGTGTAGCACGGGAGGTTGCGCCAGGTGAGACTGTTGCACTAGCAGGGAACATGCCGCATGCGGTCGAAGCGATTGAAACGTCGCAGGCGATCGACACGTTTAGCCCGCCACGCGAAGATTTCCTTGCGCAGGATGCAGGCGGATAAGCGTGGTGAATGTAACGGACGGGAATGTGGTCGGCATACAATCCTTTACCCTGAGTCTGTGAGGGGATGATGCTCATCATCGACATCCTCACGGTTCAACCAGCGAAGAAACACTGCGGTCAGCACTGCGAAGTAGACCAGGCTGCCGGGCACCCACATGATCAGACCAGCGAGTTGCTGGTCATCACCCAGTGAAATGCCCCAGAGACGCGGTTGCAGCGCGTAGTATGGGTAGAGCGGCGCCTCGGCAAATGCGATCAGTGCGCCAATAATGGTGGTGGGCAGCGACATGAAGAAGAGATACGCCGTTTGCAGCAACGGATGCGCCGACGGCAATTCGTCCATCGGACTGCAGATGGGCCACCATGAGAGCACGCCCACCACAAAAAACATCACGTGTTCAAGGATATGGAAGCGCTCATCCCGCAATGCCAGATCGTAGTAGAACGGCACGTGCCAGAGCACGAAAACCGCATTAAAAGCGAAGAAGACGACAACCGGATTGGTAAGAAACGACCCGACGGGGTACGCGCCAGGGATGCGCATGAGCGGACGCAAAACCCAACGCGGCAGACCCAGCAACAGGAATGGAGGAGCAATCATCGCTAGCAGCAGGTGCTGCAGCATATGAATCGTCAGCAGATAACTTCCCAGCGAGTCGATGGGGGAAGCGAGCGCAACGAACAACACCACCCAACCGACAAAGAAGAGGCGTACCTGCGCTGGCGTAGGCGGCTCATTCCCCGGAAAGAAGCGACGCAGCGGACCGGTGACGCAGAGCGCGTACCCGCCCGCCATCAGCGCCAGGTTGACCATCAAACCTGGTTCAAAGTTCCACTCGTACATCCTGATCCCGCTTCATCCGGCAATCCCAACGTGATCTGAGAAAAGCACCATGAATGAGAGCAGGAGCGTGGTCGCAAACGCAAGTGGCACGAGGAACACAAACTTGAAGATCCCTGCATCGCCCTTGAGGTGCATAAAGAACATTACCACAGCGGCACCCTTGATTGTCGAAAGGATCAACAGGAGCGTTACTTCGAGCCACTTGGCAATCAGGTGCTGCTCATTCACGATAAATAACCCAATCTCCAGCGCCGTCACCACCGCCAGCACCCCGGCAACGATCCAGTAGAAGCGGTCGGAAGGATGCGCATGTGCGCTGTGTTCTTCGCTATGACCTGCCACGATAATCTCTCCTCTTCAGATCAGATAGACGAGCACAAAGATTGCTACCCACACCAGATCGACAAAGTGCCAGTAGAGACCGGCTATTTCGACATCCATCGCATTCTCCGGCGAGTCGGGGTAGGCGCGCACTTTGAAGAAGACCGAGAGCAGCCAGATAACCCCAACCGCCACGTGCGCACCGTGAAAGCCGGTCAAGACGAAAAACGTCGTGCCGAACAGACTGCTGCTCAGCGTCAATCCTTCGTGGTACAGGTGATTGAACTCATACACCTGACCACCGATGAATGCCAGACCAAGCCCGACGGTTGCCAGCAACCATGTAGTGAAACTACGGCGATCACCGCGTCGGCTTGCCGACAGCGCCAGCACCATCGTCAGACTGGATGCCAGCAGAATACTCGCCAGCACCGTCGTTAACTCGATATCGAGAAACTTACGCGGATCCTGGAAATCGGGGCGCGCACGATTGACCGGTGCAAACACGAAGTACGTGGTGATCAGGGTTGCAAAGAACATCGTCTCAGATCCAATGAACGTCCAAACCCCTAACTTCCGGTTATCGACGCCGAGCGATGTATGGTGTGCCGCTGCTGTAGGCGGTCTAGTCATCGATGATTCGCTCATACTGTTCTCCCGGTTGCACCAGACTTTGTTTCAAGACGTAGCGCTATGACGTCTCTACTGCCCCATCTTCCGCCTTCCCACCTCCCACCCTTCCAACCTTCGCACACGCAATATGCAACCTTCAACCCCTCTTGCCCTCGTCAGTGCGCATGGTGCGGCGAGTCCACATGCGAGATGCGCACCCAACTGAGAATGCCGAACGCCATGATCAGCAAACCGACGATCATCGCTGACGCTGCGATGAGACCAAAGTCACTCAGATATATGATGCCGAAGCCCAGGATCATAATACCGACCGACACAATGAGCGGCGCATATGTTGGCGAAGGCAGATGGATTGGTTCCATGGCGGGAGATGTTTCATGCTCAAATCCATCGCGCTTCTCGGACTCGTTGTGCGCGCCAGACATCCCGTGCCCACTGTTGATCTCGCGCAGATGAGGATATTTCTGATCCCACAACGGACGACGACTGCGCACGCGCGGCGTTACGGCGAAGTTGTAGACCGGCGGCGGCGAACTGACCGCCCACTCCAGCGTCGCGCCATCCCACGGATCGGCAGGCGCAATGGGACCGCGCCGTATACTCGTCACCACATTCCAGAGGAACAGCAGGAAAGCGACCGCCAGTAGCAGTGAGCCGGTTGTGGAAATCAGGTTCCAGAGATTCCACCCCATGTCCGCTTCGTAGGTATAGATACGTCGCGGCATACCAGCATTGCCGCTCAGGTGCATGGGGAAGAAGGTCAGGTTGAAACTGATCAGCATAAGCCAGAACTGCCATTTGCCGAGTCGTTCGTCCAGCATCCGCCCGGTCATCTTCGGGAACCAGTAAAAGATTCCCGCGAAAATGCCCTGGATCGCACCGCCAAACAGCACATAGTGCATATGGGCGACAACGTAGTAGGAGTCGGTCTGCTGCACATTGATCGGTGGCGAAGCCAGGGTAACGCCACTGATACCGCCGATAATGAACATACTGATAAAGCCGATGGCGTAGTGCATCGCTGTGGTTAGGTTCAGCGACCCCTGCCACATCGTCGCCAACCAGTTGAAGATCTTCACGCCAGTCGGAACCGCAACCAGGAAACTGGCGGCGCCAAAGAACGCATTCGCCAGTGGACCGAGACCCACCGCGAACATGTGGTGCGCCCAGACCAGGAAGCCGAGGAAGCCAATCGCCACCCCGGAGTATGCCACAAACGCATACCCGAAGATTGGTTTGCGCGAAAAGGTCGGCAGCACTTCCGAAATGATCCCCATCGTCGGCAGGATGAGAATGTAGACTTCGGGGTGACCGAAGAACCAGAAGAGGTGCTGCCAGAGCACCACATCACCACCCAGGTTCGGCAGGAAAAAGCGCGTACCGAAATGTCGGTCGAACAGCAACTGGATTGTCGCCACCGTCAACACGGGGAAAGCGAAGATCAGAATGAACGCAACCACCAGCTGCATCCAGACGAATAGCGGCATCCGGTTGAGGGTCATACCGGGCGCGCGCATATTGAGGATAGTAACGATAAAGTTCAACGCACCCGCAATCGATGCCACGCCGGTCAGACCAATACCAATGATCCAGTAATCGACGCCAGCGGTTGGCGAGTACTGTTTCTGGGTCAGAGGTGCATAGGCAAACCAGCCAACGTTTGGCGCACCGCCAACGAAGAAACTAACGTACAGCATCAAGCCGCCGAAGATGAACAGCCAGATACTAAGCGCATTCAGACGTGGAAACGCCATATCGCGCGCGCCGATCATCAACGGCACCAAATAGTTGCCTAGCCCAACGTTCAGCGGCATCAGACCGAGGAAGATCATCGTCGTGCCGTGCATGGTGAATAGTTGATTATAGACATCAGGCGTTAGGAATGTGTTATCCGGCACGCCGAGTTGGATGCGCATGAGCAGTGCCTCAATCCCGCCGATCAGGAAGAAGACGAACGCGCTGACGAGGTACATGATTCCAATGCGCTTATGATCGGTCGTACTGAGCCACCCCGCCCAACCAGGGCGCACATTGACGACGGGTATACTGACGGTTCCAGCAGTACGTTCAGCGATAGCCATAGATTGAAACCTCCAAATTCTAGCGTTCTGGCGGCAGTGCGACCGACACCTTCATACTATCGAGATATGCTACTAGATCGGCGATCTCCTGATCGCTCAGATTGGCTCTAATCCACTGTGGCGTCAATACCCGGCTCATCAGGTTGCCGGGCTTCAACTTCGGCGCCTCGCGCAGCCAGCGCGCAAGGTTTTCTGGCGAGTAGGGAAGAACACCAGCAGCAATCGTCTGGCGACTGCCGTAGTAGGTCAGGTTTGGACCTATCAAGCCACGCGCATTCGTGCCCTCAACCACGTGACAGGCGATGCACTGTTTTCGCGCGTCGAGGAAGATCGCCTGACCACGCGCCGCATCACCCGTTAGACCATTGACCGTCAGCGTTCCGACAGGAGCGGCAGGCGGCGTCTTCTTCTGGTCAATCCAGCGCTCGAATTCGGCTTCATCGACGGCAATGACGCGAAAACGCATCAAGGCGTGCGCCTCGCCGCAGAATTCGGCGCAGACTGCACGATAAATACCGGGTTGTTCGGCAGTAAACGTCAGGAAATTCGTCTTGCCGGGAATCATGTACGTTTTCCCGGCGAGCTTTGGCACCCAGAAATTGTGAATAACATCCTGCGATTCCAGCACCACGGTCACCGGGCGCCCAACCGGAATATACATATCGGAAGCCGTCACCAGCGGCTTGCCTTCAGCGCCGAGGCCGGGATACTGGAACTCGAACCACCACTGATGACCAATTGCCTTGATCCGCAGTGCATCTTCAGGCATTACCGCGTTCTCAGCCTGCGTGCGGAACGTCAACACCGCAATCACCAGCACAATAATGGCAGGGGCAATCGTCCACAGAATTTCGACCTGCATATTCCCGTGAACCTGCGCTGGCATCGCCGTGCTGCCAGGGCGACGACGGAAACGCCAGATGGCGTAGATGAGTAACCCCTCGACGACGATAAACACGCCGAGCGCCATCCACCAGATCGGGATAAGCAGTTCATAAATGCGACGTGCATTGTCACCGTAGGGATCGTAGGTGTCGCCCGGACCGGCGCTGCAGGCGGTGAGAATGACCAGGAGTGCGATCAGGATCGTGGCTCTCAATAATGTGCCAGGAAGTATCCGCATAGAAGGTTCCTCTCCAGGGGACTGCACTCGGCATACAGGCGTTGGAGCGATAGCATTGTTCCCTGCCCGACGCGATGCATGCTGATTGTTGTTTCGTGCCTGCCTGGATAATACGTGAAAAGTTGCACGATGTTTCGATGGCTATTATACCCGAAAGTTGGAGAGTGTCAATCCATTGTTATCATCCTCCTTCTGAAGGGGTATAGGGACACAGATCCTCTCCTTTCGGAGGGGGCGTACTTCACAGTCTTGAGTTATTAACCATTATTGTGGTTACTATCACTAGATGTTGTCATTTCTTAACCTGTTGCGTGTCATTCTCATTTTGCATGACGTGCCGGACTATGCTACAATCGAGCACCACGTCCCCTTGTAGTTCAATCCGGATTGATTGAAAGGAGTTGCACCAGAAGCCTGCCGGGTCAGTACACTCTTTCCTTTGCGTGACAGGTGCCGGCAGTGGAGCCGACGTTCAACAGGCGAAACAGAGTAGTTTCTCCTCTTCCATTCATTCCGTTTCCGAAGCAATCGATGCTATCCGCACGCTACTAAGGAGAGAGTCGATGCGAGAACTTAGCACTTTCGAACAAACAGCCGTATGGGCAGTGCTCGGGGTTGCAATTTTCGGCATCGCATATGCATTTGTGCTTCGCGCACAGATCCTGGCGCAGGATAAAGGCACTGCCCGCATGCAAGAAGTCTGGGGGTTTATCAAAGACGGCGCCAATGCATACCTCAGCCGTCAATTCCGCACGATTGCCGTTCTAATCGTTATTTTGACGTTTGTCCTTGCTGCCAGTGTGTTCATCATCCCGCCAACGCGTGAAGCCGTCGAGCACTTCGGCAGTGAGGAGGCAGCGACGCTGTGGGTTGCGATTGGACGTGCAGCCGCGTTCCTGATGGGTTCGCTGTTCTCGTATGCGGTCGGCTTCGTTGGGATGAATGTTGCGGTTGAGGGCAACGTTCGTGTTGCTGCCGCATCGCGCAAAGGGTACAACCCCGCGTTGCAGATCGCCTACAAGTCCGGGTCGGTCACCGGGATGCTGACAGTTGGGCTTGGCTTGCTGGGCGGTACGTTGATCTTCATGGTCTATGGCATCGCTGCGCCAGATGCATTGCTCGGCTTCGGGTTTGGCGGTTCGCTGATCGCGCTCTTCATGCGTGTCGGTGGCGGTATCTACACCAAGGCTGCCGACGTCGGCGCCGACATGGTGGGGAAGGTAGAAGCCGGTATTCCTGAGGACGATCCGCGAAATGCAGCAGTGATTGCTGACCTGGTGGGCGACAATGTCGGCGACTGCGCCGGTATGGCTGCAGACGTGTTTGAGAGTTTTGAGGTGACGCTGGTGTCGGCGTTGATCCTCGGTCTGGTGCTGGGTGATGCAGTGGTCGGCACGCTGGGGGATGGGCAGTATGATCTGCGGTTCATTGTCTTCCCGCTGGTGCTGCGCGCCATCGGCGTGATTGCGTCGGTCATCGGCAACTCGGTAGTCAGCACCGACGAGAAGCGCCGCAATGCAATGGCGGCAATGAATCGCGGGTTCTACGTTGCTGCTTTGTTCTGCCTTGTCGGGTTTGCAGCATTCACTGCGGTCTATATGGTCGATCCGACAACTGGTGCTATCGACTGGCGTCCATTCCTGGCAACGATTGCTGGTCTGGCGCTGGCAGTGGCACTCGATAAACTGACGGAATACTTCACATCGACGCACTTTAATCCGGTGAAAGAAACGAGCAAGGCGTCGAAGACTGGCGCAGCCACCAACATCCTTGCCGGTCTAGCGCTTGGCATGGAATCGAGTGTCTGGGCAATCCTGGTGATCTGTGCGTCGATCCTGACGTCGATCGCTATCTTTGCCGGGTACTCGACTGATCCGACAGTGACACTCACTGCAGTGCTGTACGGCGTGTCGCTGACTGGTATCGGGATGCTGACGTTGACCGGGAATACGATCTCGATGGACTCGTTCGGTCCGATTTCGGACAATGCGAACGGTATCGGCGAGATGGCGGGTTTAGACAAGAATGCGCGTAATGTGATGGACGACCTGGACGCGGTCGGCAACACGACCAAGGCGGTTACCAAAGGCATCGCTATTGGCTCTGCAGTAATCGCGGCAGTGGCGCTGTACGGTTCGTACCTGGCAGACGTGTCGAAGGTGCAGGAGCAGATCGGTGTTCCGCTGGAGCAGCAGTTACGCACTATTGGCATTAATGTTGCGATGCCAACGGTTTTCATCGGGTTGCTGATCGGCGGTGCGGTGCCGTTCTTGTTCTCGTCGCTGACGATCCGCGCGGTGCAGCGCGCCGCGTCGCAGATCGTGAACGAGGTGCGCCGTCAGTTCAAGATTCCGGGCATTATGGAGGGCACGGTGACGCCTGACTATGCGCGTGCTGTGAGTATTTCTACTCTGGCTGCGCAGAAGGAATTGATCAGCCTGGGTCTGATTGCGGTTATGGTGCCGATCCTGGTCGGGTTCCTGCTTGGCGTTGAAGCGCTTGGTAGCTTCCTGGCAGGTATCATTCTCTCCGGTCAGCTGATGGCAGTGTTCCAGGCGAATGCTGGCGGTGCATGGGATAATGCGAAGAAATACATTGAAGAGGGGAATTTCGGCGGGAAGCACTCGGAGCCGCATAAAGCCGCCGTGGTTGGCGATACGGTCGGTGACCCGCTAAAGGATACGGCAGGACCCGCACTGAACCCGATGATCAAGGTAATCAATCTGGTGGCGCTGATCATTGCGCCGATTGTTGTGACGATCCCTAGCGGCAGTCCAGGAGTCATTTTTGCAATGGTAATCTGCGCGGCTGCGCTGGCCTGGGCAATATGGCAGAGCAAGCGTGAAGCGCCGTCGATGACGACTGAAACGGCAGCACCTGCGACAACTGCAAAGGGCGTGTAGTATGCAACCGGTACACCGGGAAGGGGCGATCCGACAGGATCGCCCCTAATTATTTTAGACAAGACGGGTGAGTTGGAGACGCATCCGTCGGGAAACAGGGTATGCTATGGTTGTGCTGCACTACATCCGATTGCGGCGCTGCTCCTGGAAGCAATCATCACACAGAACCGGTTTACGACCGCTCGGAACAAACGGTACTTTTGCCTCACGCCCGCAATTCGCACAAACGGCAGTGTACATCTCGCGCGCGCCCAATGAACGCGTCCCGCCGACTCGTTCGCTGTATCCACTACGATCACTGTACCCGCCACTCCGTTCACCGTGCCCACTGCCGCTGCGATTGCTGTATCCGCCGCTACCCGACGCTTTGCGCGCCTGCCGGCAACTCGGACAGCGCGATGGGTCGTTGGTGAACCCCTTTTGCGCGTAGAACTCCTGCTCACCTGCAGTAAACACGAACTGTGCGCCGCAGTCGCGACACGTCAACGTTTTGTCAGCGTAGCTCATCGCTCGCTTCGCTCCTTTGGTCTTGATTGTAGGCCCATTCCTTGGGATTGATTAACCGGGGTCTGGCAAACGATGGGCTATGGGATCTAACTGCAGAGGCAGGAATCCAGGGCGCCACGCGGAACCAAACCGTATATAGTGTATCATGGGTGTAAAGCGATTGCAAGAATAATGTTACAGCGTCGTATCCGGGGCGTCGGCGAACAATGCTGCTACCGCTACCGGCAGGTCGGGCAGGCAGGTCAGGTGCAGCGTCTGAGCGTGCGGATGTAATCCGCAGAGCGCTGGCAGCGTTGAAGAGCGTCGCAGTGCAATGCGCAATGTACCGACCCCGCGCAACCCGTTCAACCCCTACCTGAACGTCAAGAACGTCCAGTATCTTCTGTTTCTCTTCAACGCTCAGCGCATCGGGATCAACCAGACGTTCACGAATAGCCCGCGCTGTTTCGATCAACGTCGCTTCCGTCGTTTCGTCAATCACGCTATCAACTGCGGGAAAACGCTCCAGTTCTGCGTTGATCGCCTTGACCTGTTGCTTGCGCGGTTCCAGTGAACGGGCAGGCGTTTCTTCGTCAATCAACCCCCGTGCGTAACTGTCCAGCAACCGGTCAATCTGGCGCTGAATATCTTCACGTGCAGCAAGCAACGTTGCGCGTTGACGGTCACGCTCTTCAAAATTCGGCTTGACGCCGGTTTCGCATTGCGACGGGAAAACATTTGACGTTTACGCGCCGCTTCACGCGCTAACGCGAACGTCGTTTCATCGCTAATCGCAGGAACGTTCAGAACGTGATCGTACTGCTCAACGCGCCCCGTGTACGTCGGGTTCGTGAGAATGCCCCCGACGCCCGACGTTGACCACTTCCCAGGAATGCGACGCGCCTTGTTTGCGCTCACCGCCTGTGACGGCGGGGGAACGTTCAGCGCAGTCAGACGCTCTGCAATGCGCGGTATTCCGTCGCCTTCAATGCTCCGGCGGAAGATTTGGCGCACAACTTCCGCTTCTTCTGGAACAATGACAAGACGGCGTTCTTTTCCGTTCCCCTGCCATCGGTAGCCGTATGGCGCGCTGCCTTCGCCGATGACGACGCCGGAAGCGGCTTTCTGTCGCTTACCGCGCTGCATTCTCTCTTTGATCTTCAACCGTTCAAACTCTGCGAACGCGGCTTCGATTGTGTTCATCATTCGCGCTTCCGGTGTATCGCCGCTTTCACCGCGATTGACGGTGTGCAACGCAACCCTTGCGCCCCTCAGTTCGTCAAGCAGAAGCAACAGATGCGCCGTATTGCGACTAAGACGGTCCAGCGCATAGACAATGACGGCATCGATCTGGTGCAACCGCGCTAATTCGCGTATTCACGCAAGTCCTGGACGTTCCAGAATAGCGCCGGAAGCAACATCCTGAACATCTGCGACAACCTGCATACCGCGTTCGCTGGCGTACCGACGGCAGGCTTCGATCTGTGAGGGAAGGCTGTAGTTGTGTTCTTGATCGTCGGTGCTCACTCTGGCGTAGATAACGGCGCGCATTGCGGTTTCCTTTCTGTTGGTTGTTTTCGTTGTGTGCGTTATACCACGCAATGTGTGCGGAAGCAATCCCTCTACGCGCAAGAGAATACGAGGAGTGCTGGTAGAAAGCAGGACTAATTTCCTACTTGACAAAATTGGCAACTATACTCTGAGTGTCGTATAATGAAGCGAAGTGAACTAGTCGCAAGAGGAGCACGACGCGGGGCGCTGAAAATTGCCCCAAAACTCGCGGGTGAAGCGTGAAAAACCGCGGTGGTTTTTGTGTATTTATTAGTGGAACAAATTCCCGGCAAAGACACATCACACGGTGAAGGAAAGGGAAGGAGGTGATGTTGATGACAAGCGAACAGGAACGCAGGTTTTATTCGGTGCGCGAAGCGGCGGCTTAAGCGTATGTCGTTTCTTCTTGCCGCTGTAATACAACTCCTGGTCAACTTTGTCGCTTGGACGGCAGATAGGACGTTCTACGCCGTTGTGGATAAAAAGGGGGACGTTTCCGTCGAATGCGGCGGTTCTTCCTGCAATCGCTGCGCCAGTTCGTCGGCAGTGCGCGCTGGCAAGAGATTTTGCGGTGAAAGCGCATAATTAAGCGCTCCGTGCAAAAGGTGCACCCATCTGGCTCATCTGAAAGATGTGTCCGTGCATTACGTGCGTTGGATTTTGTTTTAGGAAGGTCAAAATAAAGAGCAATTCATCTTCCGTTGTCGGAAGCGGCGAGTTTGCATAAGAAACATAGCGTCGGTACTATCGGACGTGACCATCAATGGTTCGACGTTTCATATACGCTTCAAATGCAGTGTGGAAGATCGGAACCAGCGCATGGAACTCATCAGCGGTCAATCCGGTCATAGAGCGTCATTTTTCCAGATTTTCAATAATGTATCGATACTTGCACGTTGCTTTTCTCCATTTTCAGATTGTACAAAAATAGTATATCACTAAA
>JAGHYV010000060.1 GCA_017743475.1 Roseiflexus sp.
TGACGACACTGCGCGGACCGGGGCGTGTCTGGTTGCAGACGATGCCGACTGCCAATCTCGCTAAAGCCGTTGCCGAATATATGGGCGGGATTAGTCGAAGTGGCAGTGGCGGTGATGTGATTGGTGATGTGATTAGCGGTCTGCTCGACCGATAGGTGATCAGTGCGAGGAGTGGGAAGCCCCAGTTTGGCGGCAAGGCGGGTAATGAACCCGCCTTTGTTTTAGCGGAGCGTCATTACGTTAGTTAGACCCCTTGATGTGCACCGCATGCTAGACAGTTGCGTGCTATAATGCGCGTAGTATGTATTCGTTGTTTGTGCATCTGGAGTTTGGATGACTATGAATCTCTGGCACGAGCTTGAGTCCGGTCCCAACACGCCGGAAGTGGTTCACGTTGTTGTGGAAATTCCGAAAGGCTCGCGCAACAAATATGAGTATCACAAGCAAACCGGGGCGTTCAAACTGGATCGGGTGCTCTATTCGGCAGTTCATTACCCTGGTGATTATGGGTTTATTCCGCAGACGTACTACGATGACGGCGATCCGCTTGATGTGCTGGTGATGACGAACCTGCCAACCTTCACTGGCTGTATTGTCGAAGCCCGTCCCATTGGCCTGTTCCGCATGACCGACCGCGGTGAGCCGGACGACAAGATACTGGCAGTGTTGCACTATGATCCGTTCTTTGCCGATTTCAACGATTACACGCAGCTGCCAGCGCATTATCTCAAAGAAGTTGAACACTTCTTCACAGTCTATAAAGACCTTGAAGGCGCCCGTGTCGAACCGATCGGATGGGAAAATGCTGTCATTGCTAAGGAACGGGTCTGTTATGCGGTGAACCTCTACTGGGACATGCGAGCCGGACGCCTCCCCAAGCGTGTGTAGCCTGGTATGCTGATGCATGACATCTGACAAGCACTCATCGATGCCCGATCAGCGCGTCGCCTACTCTTCGGGAGGCGTTATTTACCGTGTCAATGGCAATCGGTTTGAGGTGGCGCTGATTGCCACTCACGAAGGACGACGCTGGGGTTTGCCCAAGGGTCACGTGCGTCGTGGCGAAACAGCAGAAGCCGCTGCAGTACGCGAAATTGCCGAGGAAACTGGGCTGACCGGTGTGGTCGAACGCCATCTTGCGACGATCGAGTACTGGTTTCGCGCCGGATCAACACGTATTCACAAGTACGTTGATCTCTTCCTCGTGCGCTATACGGAGGGATCGCTGATGCCGCAGACGGCTGAGGTCGATGATGTGCGCTGGTTTTCCCTCCAGGAAGCGGCGGAGAGAGCCAGTTTCGCCCGTGAACGCGACGTGCTTAATCAGGTACGTCAACTTCTAGAAGGAAAATGAAGTGGGCGAAGGCACTGCCTCCACCCACACGTACCACATGGCTACAACTTGCGTCAGATCGTGCTTGACGGGGTTGGTGTTGGTGTGGGCAGCGCCACCCACTATCCCCGTCTGGGGAAACCGTGCCCGCGCAGAGTAAAGAGGAGCGTTCCTTTCTGTTCCAGATGCGCATAGATAGCATTCGTAGCATTCGCCTGCGCCTAGGTCAGATCTCCGTTGGTGACCGCCTGACTCAAGCAGGTTTTGGCTGCGGCGAGTGCTGCGTCGATAATCGCCTGCTCAGTGGTTCCTTTTGCCTGGGCGATCTGCGTCAGTGTCTGCCCGCTTCGCAGTTGGGTCAGCAGTTCGGTGGTTGTTATGCCCAATTTCTGGGCTGCAGCTTCGATCATTGCCTGAGGAAGAGCGCAGAGCGACGTTACTGCCGGTCCCGGCGGAATGCGTCCCCGTCCCCACAGGGCGCCGATGTCGCCGTTCTGGAAGCGCGACTTGAGCGCATCACCATGCGCCTGTGTCAGTTTCCCCTATTGCACCGCATCGTCAATCGTTTTGTTCCCGGCGGTCGTGATAGCGCTGTCGAGTGTGGCGCGCTGGATGTTCAGCGCAGTGGCCAGATTGTCGAGAAACGCATCCCAGAGTGATCCATCAGCAGTCCAGACCCCAAGATGCGCCGCTTTGGGTGATTGGGCGCTGGCGGTTGTTGCAGCAAAGATCGAACGATGCCGAGTGCAACTCCCACGACCATTGCCCCGATCAGCAGGAAACGCAGATGTTTCATACGTTCATATCCTCCATTGTCACTGGAATGTGTGCGGCGTTGTGTGTCCGCTGCGTCTATGGTAGGAAAAAATTGTTAGGAAGATATGTAGATCGTTTGAGGAAAGGATGAACGGTCTCGTGAGGATACCTGGATCGGAACGAATGGCGACGGAGATATTACATTCAGAGAATACGGATGATAGGAGAAGTGGCGGGGAGGGAGGGATTCGAACCCTCGAGGGGATTGCTCCCCTAGCGGTTTAGCAAACCGCCGCACTAGACCAACTATGCGACCTCCCCGTGTTGTCCTGGATGGCGGAGGGGGTGGGATTCGAACCCACGGGCCTTGTTGAAGGGCCGGTCGTTTTCAAGACGACTGCATTACAACCACTCTGCCACCCCTCCCCTAACATGAGGAGCTCCAAAGCACTATGTCGTTGGGGTGGCAGGCGGGACAGGAATCGAACCTGCAACCTGCGGATTTGGAGGCCGCTGCTCTACCAGTTGAGCTACCCGCCTGCATCGGCGATCATAATAGCATATCAACGCGATTTTCGCAAGATTGCCTGGTGGTTAATTTCCGGCGCTACGTGGCGAAACCGAGGCTTCCCTGCAGTCCATTGCCACTGATCGCATCGATGGTCGTTTGGGTAATGTTCCGGACAATCTGGATGATCCTGGCTTCAAGTTGCGCGAATGGGCGTCGATCTGTTCGCGCGAGCGGCGCAAACTTGCGCGCTGCCTCGAAATACCAGCGAATATGCGAAATGAGATGGACCTGCTCCACCCGGTACCGCTGAAGCACAGGCCATCCCCACCGATATTCGCGTTCGATGACTGAGATCGATTGCAATCGGAGAACGACCTGGATCAACCGATGAAAGCGATGAGGGGTGCGTTCATAGACCATTCGCTGGAATTCGGCTGCATCAGGGCGCGATGGATCGTAACAGAGCGTCGGAAAAGCATGTTTGAGACGTTCAGTGACTGCACGGCAGATATGTTCGCGCTGCATGTCAAGCAATGTCGCGTACTGGTCTCCTCGAACTGCAAGCCACTCATCCAGAGGAACCATGACCTGCTCCTTTTCGGTTGCGTTACAGCATCGAAGGGGTGGTGCTCGACAGAAATGTCAGTTGATCATAAGGGGGCATGCCATCACATACTAGCGTACCACAAATAATTGAGAAAGAAAAGACCGGATATGCACTATTTTTCGTTCATTGTCTCACGGACAATCGCAACGCCAGAACTTGTGCCGATCCGCGCCGCACCAGCAGCAATTAAGGCGCGGGCATCTGCCAGCGTGCGAATGCCACCAGCAGCTTTGATCCGGGCACGATCGCCAACAACTGCACGCATGAGCGCAACATCCTCGACGGTGGCGCCGCCTGATGCAAACCCGGTTGAGGTCTTAACGAAATCGGCGCCAGCTTCAACTGCAAGGATGCATGCGCGTCGCTTCTCTTCGTCAGTCAGTAGGGCGGTTTCGATGATGACTTTGCAGATCGCTCCGCCGGTATGCGCTGCTTCGACAACGCTGCGGATGTCGTTGAGCACGTGGTCGTCGTCGCCATGTTTGAGATGACCGATGCTGATGACCATGTCGATCTCACGTGCACCGTCGGCGATTGCCTGGCGAGTCTCGAAGACTTTCACTGCTGTGCTGGTTGCTCCCAGCGGGAATCCAGCAACCGAGCATACGACGGTAGCGCTTCCTGAAAGCAGCGCTGCCGCCTGTGCCACATGCACCGGGTTGACGCAGACAGCAGCAAAGCAGTATTCGTGCGCCTCGGCACATATCTGTGCGATCTGCTGCGGCGTTGCATCGGGTTTCAACAGCGTATGATCGATCATTCGTGCGATGTTCATCAATTGCTCGCTTTCAGTTTATGAAACGGTCAGTCGTGGCATGGTCAACAGCGCATGCGGTACATCCAGAAACTCGAGTGGTGCGTCGGGCGCCAGTGAAAATGCTTCACGCGCCAGACGATCTGCCAGCGCAATCCCGGTCGCCATATCGGGCGCGGCGTGCATATGGCAGGCGCGCACAATGTCGGGATGCTGCGCGCCGATGACGATGATCGGATGGCGCACCAGCGTCTGCGCCAGGATGTATGCGCGTTGCGCTCCGGCAGGAAAGCCGGTCTGTCGCAGGTCTTCCAGAAGTTGACGAGGCGATGATGCGCGTGCCAGCGTTTCGAAGAACCGTCGTTCGCCAGCGCCCTCACCGGCGCCTTCCGGTATTGGTGCCGGTAACAGGATCGGCGCGCCGGGGAGAAGCGGGGTGCGTTCTGCCAATGCCAGATAGGTTGCTGCGCGACTCGCCTGATACAAATTGACTGCTTTGGGTCCCTCGACCCCTGCACGCGCTACGTGCACCGGACGGTTCACCGGCGTTTCGTAGATCGTGCGCGCCTGCGCCACCAGATAATCGTGGACAGCGACTGGCGGACCGGTAGCGATCATGAGCGGATCTCCTGTCTCGCTGAGGATGGTGTTGACTACGTAGCGCAATCCAATGCGTTCACCGCCAGCCCGCACGAATGCCTGAAACGGGTTGCCTTCGATTGATCCCAGGCGGGTGCCAGCATGGTCGAGCATCACAGGTCCGTGGGTCGCGCTGATGGTCGCCTCGCCGCCGCAACCAATGACGACAGTTTTCGCACCGCCGGAATAACCGGCGTACTGGTGCGGTTCGACAACGCCGGTTGCTAGAAGGAGGTCGCATTCGACGCACTGCCGGTTGACGACCAGTGGTATGCCGTTGATAACACCAAGATCAACGAGTCCGTCGGGATCGAGTGCATTGTGGTCAATAATACGGTAACGGGCAACGATGACAGGTCCCAGTTTTGCCAGGCGTTCGGCGGGAGTCGAAGGGCGATGCAGACCGGTGGCGCAGATCAGGGTGATGTGATCCGGGGCAATCCCGCACGCCTCAAGTTCATTCAGGAGACCGCCGACCAGGTGTTCATCGGGGCAGGCGCGGGTCGCGTCGGTAAAGGCAATGGTCACGCGCATGCCGGGATGAGCGAGATCGGCCAGGCGCTGGTCACCGACGTGGATCGTCGAGGTGTGCGACGCAGCCGGAGTATGACTGATAGCACGAGTCACCCGCCAGGATGGCGGTAGCGCCACGGCATCGTTCATGACATGCTCCATCAATCGGGCCAGTCGAGGACGACAAACACATCGTTCCCTTCGATGCGCGTCTCATAGATTGGAATGCGAATGCCAACTGGCGGCACGATCGCTTTACCGGTGCGGACGTTGTAGGTCCACCCATGCCACGGGCATGTGACCGTCTCGCCGATAAGTATGCCGGACGAGAGCGGACCGCCCTCGTGCCGGCAGGAATCGCTGAAGGCGTAGATCACGCCGGCGATGTTTGCCAGTGCAATAGGCAGGCCATCGATCTCGACGTAAATCATCCGACCTGGCGGGATGTCGCGGTACGCAGCGACACGCACGATGTCACGAGCCATATGCCATATTGTAGCATGGTGGCGGGAATCGTGTATAATATACCGTTGAGTGTTGCAGAGAGATTGCAGTGCGACTCTTTGCGGCGGTCACAGGTGCAATGCGGCAGACGCGAAGAGTGTACGGCTGACCATATGCAAATGACAACAGGGGGAGGTCGCATAGTGGCCTAGTGCGCGGCACTGGAAATGCCGTAGGGGGTAATACCCCCTCGCGGGTTCAAATCCCGCCCTCCCCGCCATAGAAGCACGCCAGGGGTCGCTATGTAACTCCTGGCGTATTGTTTTTTTACGGTTGACCAATCGCAACCTAAGCAGTCATATTCCAGCGCAGGCGGGTGTCGTGCTGCGCCGGGGTGATGATAACGCGGTAGGTGATGTCGCCCTGGCGGTTCTCGCCAAGTTCATGGATTCGTGTGACGCGCCCCTGCATTTCGACGCCGGGCAGTGCATCAAAGGTGATCGTGACCGGTGCATCAGGTTGCACTTTGACGATGCTGAGTTCAGTCAGATCGGTCGTTCCGATCTGCCAGGCGCCGGGATCGCCGATGGTGATCAGTGGTGTGCCGGGAGTGACATACTCGCCCGGTTTGATATTGATAGCTGCGACCAGACTAGCAAATGGCGCGCGCAGGGTCAGTTCGTCGAGTTGTGCCTGTGCCACCTGGAGTGCAGCGGTAGCGCGGCGCACGTTGGCTTCTGCTTCGGCGATCTGCGCAGCAGAAGGACTGGCTTTCAGCCGTGCCAAGTTGGCTTGGGCTTCCGCCAGAGTCGCTTCGGCGACAGCAACAGCGTCAGCGCGCTCTTCGCCACGGAGTCTCTCCAGGCGTGCCTGGGCATCGGCAACTTCAGCGCGCGCTGCAGCGAGTTCGTCGTTGTTTGTGCTGCGTACAATGCGGTCGTATGCAGCCTGCGCCTTGATGACGCGCTGCTCGGCAGCGCTGATGCCCGCTGCTTCTGCCTGACGGGCGGCATCGTATGCGATGCGCGCCTGTTCCAGGCTGCTTTCGGCGCTCCGCATTGCTGTTTCCGCCTGAACGAACGCATTGTAGAATTTGCGCTTCTCAGCTTCGTTCAATCCATAACCGAGCGTCGGGTGTTGACCGTCGACCTGCACGCTATCCCACTCATTTTTTGCGACGGCCCACGCTGATTGAGCGCGGGTGAGCGCTTCGACAGCCTGTTCCATCCGCAAACGGGCATCGGTCTTGGCGGTGGAGAGCCGTGCCTTTTCGGCTTCGAGCGTGGCGCGTGCTTCTTCCAGGCGTGCGTCTGCCTGAATGACTTCGGGGCGGTTGCTGGCGCGCTCAAGTTCTGCAAGGCGCGCACGCGCCTGCTGGAGACGGGCTTCGGTGGCAAGGATGTCGCGGTCGGTAACGCTGCCGCGCACCTGCTGCACCTGCGCCTCGGCACGCCGCACCTGCGCTTCAGCAGCGATGATCTCCTCTTCGGTCGGTCCTACTTTCAGACGCGCCAGCGTTGCCTCGGCGCGCGCCTTATTGGCAGCCGCCGAGCAACAATTGCCTCCTGTCGTCGAGTGTTGAGCACGATCAGCTCCTGTTGCGCCTGAACCGTGTTGCCTTCTGATACAAGCACGTCCGCCACTACGCCGCTGCTGTTCATCGCCAGCGCTGCGTGCCAGCACAACGCGGGCTTCGGCGACCACGCGCTCATCAGCGCGCACAGGCGGTATGGGGGTGGGCTGGATGGCGGTCGCCTGACCGCCACAGGCGGTCAGCGCCAAAAGCGCTGCCGCTGTCATCACCGTTCGTTTCATCGAGAACCGGAACATGCGCCTGCCTCACTCTCTCTGTAGACGCACAAAGACGGGACTACATGTCGTCATGGGTTGCTGCCTGCGCTTGTGAATGACGCTCGCGGGCAACCCGTTCATATGGTGTTCCTGGTTGCCTCCGATTCCGCCGGCAATGTGTGGAACTCCTGCTGATCGAGCACAGCCACTTCACAGCTGGTCGCAAAACTGGCGCGCACGCCAGCGGTGCAACGCCCCTGCTGCAGCAGACCGATTTCGCCGAAGTAGGAACCGGTGCTCAGGTGGTTGACGATGATTTCGCCTCCGTCAGGACGTTCGATGAATACCTCGACGTCACCGCTGGTAATGATGTAGAAGTTGTCTGCCGGACTGCCCTGCTCGATAATGACAGCGCCGGGAGCTTACGTGCAGATGTCGGCGTGATGCATCACCCAGCCCAGTTGCTCGAGCGTCAGAGCGGGGAGCGCCCGTGCGACGTATTCGTTGACGATCCGACTGTCGGCAATGATCACAGCGCGACTGACACGCCACGCCATATCGCTGTCGTGGGTGGCCATCAGGATCGTTTTGCCCTGATTGACCAGCTTCTCGAAGAGGGTAAACACCTGTTGCGCCGTTTTCGAGTCGAGGTTGCCAGTTGGCTCATCGGCAAGAATGATCGGCGGATCGTTGGCGAGGGCGCGGGCAATGGCGACTCGTTGCTGCTGCCCGCCGGATATGGTGGATGGCAGTTTATGCGCCTGGTCGGCCATGCCGACCTGATCGAGGAGTATCATCGCCCGTTCGCATCGCTCGCGCGGCGTGAACATATTGCAGAAGTCCATCGGCAGCATCACGTTCTCGACCGGTGAGAGCGCTGGCAACAACTGGAAGAACTAAAACACGATACCGACGTTGCGCCCGCGCCAGACGGCCATATCAGTCTCGTTCAGGTCAAAACTAGCCTTAAACACAACCCGCTCCTTCTTTTCTGAACCGGTCATTGGATAGGAGTGTGCTGCGCGATCATTTCCGTCTTGTTTGACGCCGTATCACGCCGGTTGTTGCAGAATATCGCCTTCCGGGAACATGGTAATGCGAGACGCGCATTGCCAATAGAGACCGGAGATAGATATCCAGGGGGATTGTTTCGCGTGCGGTCTCATCCAGAGGGAATATGCCATTATGCGTGAATATGCTATGTGGTGGAAGCGGAGGTGTCGAAGGCGTGCGAAACCAGTCGTGCGACCCGGATGCACGCTTCAACGCGAAGGCATAGTTTGCGAACTCAGGGCAGTTCTGCCGTCGGAGCGAGTCGTGCAGACGCTGCACCCAAAAAAATCCATACATTCGCATTGCGCTGCGACGCGCTGCCAGGGGTACCGGCTCGTCGGACACGTTTTTAGACCGGAGAACTGCCGCGTAACACCTGCTAGACCTGTACAGATACTGGGCAGCATACGCTGGGCGCTGGTCGGAGCGATGGCGTTGCGCGCCTATGCTTCAGAGCGCCTGACGCAAGACGTAGATATTGTGATCCACGCTGATGATGAACAGGCCGCGCGGGTTGCTTTCATGTCCGCTGGCTACTGGATTGGCGACTCGTTGCCGATTGGCGGATGTACCGCGTATCCGACAGATGGTGCAGGGTACAGCATCAATGTGCTGGCGTTCGATGAACCCTGGCTGAACGAGGCGCTGGCGCAACCGATGTATGATCTTGCCGGTTTCCCGGTGTTAGCGCGACAATTTCTGATCCTGATGAAACTGCAGGCAGGTCGGGTGCAGGATGTTGCCGATGTAACCCGTCTGCTGCGCCAAGCGGATCAGACTGAACGTGCCGTTGCGCGTGCGACTGCTGCCAGTCTCTTAGCAAACGCTAACACAGCGCCAACGTTGTTTTAACGACGATCGTCTAAAATCTCTTACCGCCGATAAGTGCTGCTGGTACAGGTCTGCCCTGGCTTACACTGTATAATGACAATCATCGTTCCAGTTTCAAGCAGGAAAGGAGGCAAAGATGCGAATGTTTCGCATCGTGGGGCTCGCTTTCACGCTTCTTCTGGCACTCAGCGGCGTGAGCCCCGTGCTGGCGCAGGACCAGCAACCGCAATCGGCTCCGCAGGACCTTTTCCTCTTCACCCGGTACCCGGTTCAGGAAGCCACCATTGGCGATCCAGTAACGATCAGGCTGACACTGGGTAGCGATACAACGCCACAGATCGTGCGTCTCGCAGTGCGTGACCTTCCAGAGGGATGGAATGCCAGCTTCCGCGGCGACGGAAAGACCATTCAGGCAGCGTATGTTGCTCCAAAGAGTGACGCATCATTCGATCTCCGCATTGAGCCGCCGGAGAATGTATCGGCTGGCGACTATCGTTTGACGGTGGTTGCCCGCGGCAGTACGCGCGAAGTGACCCTTCCAATTGAGTTGATCCTTAAGGCAAAGGAGGAGTCGTCCGCCGGTTTGTTGTTCAAAGTCGATCTGCCGATGCTGCGTGGGACACCCGATACCACCTTTCGCTACAACGTAACTCTGAAGAATGAAAGCGATCAGGAGACAACGGTCAGCCTGCTGGCTGAAGCGCCGCGCGGCTTTCTGGTTGATTTCAGGCTTGCTGGTCAGAGTATCACAAGTGTTCCTTTTGAACCAAACGAATCAAAGAGCCTGAACATTGAAGTGAAGCCGTTCCCCGATATGCCAGCGGGTAAATACGAGATCAACGTGCTGGCGCAGGGTGGCGAAAGTCAGGCAACAACTCTTCTCGTCGCCGAACTGACCGGTCAACCGAAGGTGAAGTTGACCACCTCTGATGGGCGTCTCTCCGGCGAGGCGCGTATCGGTGAGAAGACCGCGTTCAATCTGATTGTGCAGAATACTGGCAGCGCGCCAGCCCGGAACATTCAACTGAGCGCCGTGCCGCCAGCTGGATGGACGGTTGAGTTTGAGCCGAAGCAGATACCCGAACTGAACAGCAACCAGCGCGTCGAGGTGACGGCGAATGTCCAGCCATCGAACCAGGCGATTGCTGGCGACTATGTGGTCACCTTCGTTGCGCGTCCAGATGAAGGAGCATCAGAGTCGACCGAGTTCCGCGTGACAGTGCTGGCATCAACCCTCTGGGGGCTTGTTGGCGTTATCCTGATCGCTGTTGCTGTCTTCGGGGTAGGGATGGCGGTGATGCGCTTCGGGCGACGCTGACAGGCAGGTTTGTGCAGCGGATGTTCGGATGATACGCTCCGACGTCCGCTCCCGTTTGTGCATCACGTGATTGCGCGGGGTGTCGCGTATTGCAGACATTGCCTAGTTGATAGATTGGGGCCAGGAGGCGGCAATGGATGACATTGTTGTAGAGTGTCGTGAACTGACCAGACGCTACGGTGACTTTGTTGCCGTTGATAGCCTGAATCTGACCGTGCGCAAAGGTGAGATTTTTGGGCTGTTGGGTCCGAACGGCGCTGGCAAGACGACGACCATCCTGATGCTGCTTGGTTTGACCGAGCCGACGTCGGGGAGTGTGCGTGTGCTAGGGCTGGATCCGACACGCCAGCCGTTGAGCATCAAGGCGCGAGTTGGCTACCTGCCCGACCAGGTTGGTTTCTATGATGGGCTGACTGCGCGCGAGAATCTGATCTACATTGCGAAATTGAACGGTATCCGCGGCAGAGAGATGCAGGAACGCATCCGTGAGTCGCTGGAACAGGTTGGTTTGAGCGATGTCGCCGATCGACAGGTGAGAACATTCTCGCGCGGCATGCGGCAACGCCTGGGTGTTGCCGAAGTGCTGCTCAAGCGTCCGCAGTTGATTGTGATGGACGAGCCAACACTGGCGCTGGACCCGGAGGCAGTGCGTGAGTTTCTTGAACTGATCCGGCGTCTCAAATCCGATGGTATTACTATCATGCTCTCGTCGCACCTGCTCCACCAGGTGCAGGCAGTTTGCGACCGGGTAGGGCTATTCTACAAGGGACGGATGGTATTGGAAGGAACCGTCCGCGATCTGGCGCAACGTGTGCTTGGTGGTGCGTACCGTATTCATCTGGAGGCTGAAGGCGGACCTGCTGTCGAGGACGCACTACATCGTCTGCCTGACGTGACCTATGTGGCACGCGATGGCGCCCAAACCTACCATATCGAAGCGCGCAGCGATCTGCGCGCTGATGTAGCACGCTGCGTGATCGAGGCAGGAGGAAAGGTACTGGCGCTGAGCGCCGATATTCCGCGTCTCGATGAAATATATGCGCGCTATTTCCAGAAGAAAGAGGTGGCATATGCTGTCGCAGCCTGAGCGTGTTCCAATTGGACGACAGCGTGAAGGTTCTCCGTGGACTGGTTTGTGGGCAGTGGTCGCAAAAGAAATGGCAGACCACCTGACCAGTGTGCGGATGTTGATTCTGGAAGTGCTGATCGTGCTGACTGCTTCGGGGACGGTTTATGCCGCAACGCAAAGTCTTCGCGCTGGTGCAGGCGGATCGTTTCTATTCCTCAATCTGTTCATTACGGCGCGCGAGCCGTTACCAGCGTTCGTTGGCTTTTTGGGATTGCTCGTGCCGCTAATCGGCATTGCCCTGGCGTTCGATGCAATCAACGGCGAGTTCAACCAGCGCACAATCTCGAAAATTCTGGCGCAGCCAATCTATCGAGATGCACTGCTGTTTGGCAAATTCCTGGCTGGACTGGGGGCGCTGGCGTTGACGCTTTCAGCCATCTGGCTGCTTATTATTGGCTTAGGGCTGCTGCAGTTGGGAGTGCCACCAGATGGCGAGGAAGTGGTGCGTATCCTGTGGTTCCTGCTGGTGACCATCTTCTATGGTGGGATCTGGCTGGCGCTGGCAATGCTCTTTTCAATCGTCTTTCGTCAGCCAGCCACGGCAGCGCTGGCTTCAATCGCCGTCTGGCTGTTCTTCACCGCTTTTTGGGGGATCATCGCCGGTCTGCTGGCGCAACTGTTGCGCCCTGCGCCGCCCGGCGATGCACTGGCATTGATCGAGCAGGTGCAGCTAGAACTTGCGCTGGCGCGCATATCGCCCAATACTCTCTATGCTGAAGTTGCGCTGGCGACGCTCAACCCGGCAGTGCGTGCGCTTGGGTTGATCCTGCCAATTCAGTTGCATGGGGCCGTGCCGGGGTCGCCGCTGCCAGCTGCACAAAGTCTGCTGCTGACCTGGCCACATGCCACAGGTCTGATTGCAGCAACGATCCTGCTCTTCGCGCTGGGGTATGTGCTCTTTCAGCGGCAGGAGATCCGCGCCTGACTGTCAAAGCGTGGTACTGGATGTATCGCTGGCGTCTCGCGCACCACGTCAGGGCGCTGGAAATCATTTAGGATGCAAGCAGTGCGGGTCAGACTTAAGAACAGGGTTTTTGGGAGACCCATCTCAGATCATAAAACCATTAGCCCTCCAGCCCGCTGACCGCGAAATCGTACAGAATCTGGTAGAGGCGCTCCAGGCTAGCAATATCGACCCACTCTTCATCGGAGTGCAATCCAGCGCCCACCGGCCCAAAGCAGATTGCCGGAATACCAGCGCCGCTGTAGAATCGTGCGTCTGAACCGTAGTGCTCGCGATAGAATGTTGGTTGGCGCCCGGTAATGCGCTCGACGCTGGCGGCAAGGCGCGCGAGGTGCGGGTTATTGGGGTCTGTCAGCAGCGGAATGCCGCCGTTGCTGTTACGAACCACGGTCGCGCCGGGGAAACAGGCGCGCACAGCAGCTTCGATCTCGTCAGGGGTTTCTTCGGGAATGTGGCGAATATCGAGCGAGAGGGTGACTGTCTCAGGAATGCGGTTGAGCGTCTCGCCGCCACGCACTACGGTCGGCACGGCGGTCGTTGCCCAGACTGCTTCCGTGGGGGTGGGGAAGCGTCGTTCGAGCGCCTGCAACCCGTCGCGCAGCAGCAGGATCGGGTTGACACCATCCCACGGACGCGAACCGTGCGCCGGTTTGCCATGGAGTGTGACATCGAACCGCACCATGCCTTTTGCTGCATAGCAGATGTTGAGGTCGGTCGGTTCAGCAGCTATGAAGAAGCGGGTGCGCCACCCCTGATCCAGCAGATAACTCGTTCCGTGGAAGCCGCCGATCTCCTCATCGGTGACATACATAAAGCCAACGTCAGGCGGTTGGGGCGCCGCAGCCAGGTCTTTCATCAGCCGCATGAGCACAGCGCATGCGCCTTTCATATCCTGACTGCCGCGACCGTAGATGCGCCCGTCGCGCACAACGGGACGGTATTGCTCTGCACGCGCAGCGACCACATCGAGGTGTCCGTTGAGCAGAAGCGCCGGTGTGTGTGTGTCACGCAGCGTCACTATCAGACCTGGCTTCTGTTCAACCTCGTATCGCTGGATCAATGCTCCATCGATCTGACGGGCATACTGCTCGACATAATCAATTGCTGCCTTCAGTTCTGATGGGCGGTCGGCAGTTGACTCAAAGGCAATCAGGTCACAGGCGAGATTGATAATCTCACGTTGCAACGAGGCATCGTTCATGGCGCTTGCTCCGTGTCACTCCGGTCGCTGCGACGTTAGTATACCATGCGATGGAGGTGAGGACCGAGAAATAAGAACCGATGACTGAGAACTGAAAACTGTGAAGACTGAGGATAGAGAGCCTAATTTCAACCTTCCTCCCCTGTGATGCTGGCTGGTCCGTACCGCATCCGCCGTGCAAGCGCAATAATTGACTGTCCATAGGTGGTACCAGGTGATGCCCATCGACCGTTGAGACCGAGAATTGTTGGAGCAATGCCTCTCAGATGGGCAGGGAGTGGTCGGACTGCAAGGGCCGTAGCGATCAGCGCACGTTGCGTCTCATTTGCCTGTGCATCGGTGAGAGCGTATGCCAGCAACCGCCCCAGGTGCGCTGGGATGGCATGGTCAACCCATGTTGGGAAACTAATGCCGCGTTCCCAGCGTTGCCGCTGCGTATTGTATGCCCATCCACTCGGATCGGGTGGCGGATCGCTGCGCCACTCGCCGGTAACACCAATGCCTGCCGGGTTGCGCTGCGGGCGCAGACTCCAGAAACTGGTCAGGTGGCCAGTTTCGTGCGCCATCTGCGCCAGCGCCAGAAACCAGTCTATGCCAGCTGCGTCGCCGATGGAGCGGTATGCGCGGACGATGATGCCAATATCGAAGGGAGTATAACTGGAATCGGCGCGCGGCGTCAACCAGGCGATCGCCATCTCTACCGTACCGGTTGCCCGACCGACAATCGGCGCGTCATCCAGGATGGGTGGAAGATCATCATCAGGTGATGGAACCGGCGTGGGTGGAAGGGGCAGTTCGGTCGGTTCGGGCGGCGCTACGGCAGGCACCTGAATCAGCGGCAAATACACCTGGTATGCTGAACGCTCACTGGCTCGACTGATTGATCCAGCAGCAGCAGTCGCACAGGTAGCGAGCAATGCTTTGAGAAACTGGCGACGTGTCATCATAGCAGTGTCCTACAACAGATAGTTCCTGCCATGAGCGTACCCCGAATACCAAGGCGTTTCCAGAGCTGGAGATTACAGTGTCGTTGCTTCAACCTGAGTAGTGTATGATACTGGCGGTTTCGTTGGGTTTGTTGAGGGAGCGAGTTGTGATCGGACGACGACCAACGCTGGCGCTGATTGCGCATGATCGCAAAAAGGACGACATTGTACTCTTGACGTTACGTCACCGCGATGTGCTTGTCAGATGTCGCCTGATTGCTACCGGAACAACCGGTGAGCGAATCGCGCGGGCAACGCGCCTGGAGGTCGAACGGATGCTGTCGGGACCGATGGGTGGCGATGTGCAGATCGCAGCGCGGGTTGCCCAGGGTGAGATCGATGGGGTCATTTTCCTGGTCGACCCGCTCTACGCCCATCCGCACGAGCCGGATATTCAGGGGTTGCTGCGGGTGTGCAATCTCTACAATGTGCCGCTGGCCACCAACCTGGCGACTGCCGAACTGGTGATTGCCGGTCTGCCGCAGGGAGAGGCAGCGTAGCGCTCGTCACATTCACGATGGGTCCCGTGAGCCGGGCTGGGGCGGCTGGCTCACGGGCGCGGTTGGGCGGACAGAGGATGGGGTGCGGCAACGACGGTGTACCTGTTTCGGTCGAACGCAGCGCCAGCGTCATCGTGCGCGTCTTGTGCTCCAGGCGCACCCATCCCTTCCCGCTGCAACTGCCGCTCAGATCATCAGGTTGAACAGATACCCGATAGCAACAATGCCCACCGCCGTGATGCCGATGAAGGTGATGATCAGGCGTGGCTTGAGCACCCGTCGGAGAATGATCATCTCTGGCAGACTCAGAGCGACGACAGCCATCATAAATGCCAGTGCTGTTCCGAGCGCTGCGCCTTTCGCAATCAGCGCCTGAATGACCGGCATCACGCCAGCAGCATTCGCATAGAGCGGGACCCCCAGCAGCACTGCCGCCGGAACCGACCACCATGCTTCACGTCCCATAATGTCAGCCATCGCCTGTTCCGGCACGTAGCCATGAATGCCAGCGCCGACGGCAATGCCGATAATGACATACAACCAGACCCGCCCGACAATCTCGCGCGTACTTTGCCAGGCAAGCGCGAAGCGTTGCGACCAGGTCGGGTCGGTAACGACAACCGCCCCGCCGCCGGAGCGGATCTGCCAGACAAAGTCCTCCACATACCGTTCCATCTGCAAACGCCCGATGACCATCCCCGACGCAATGGCAATCGCCAACCCTGCTGCCATGTAGAGCGCCGCGATCTGCCAGCCGAAGAGACCGAAGAGCATCACCAGGGCGACTTCATTCACCATCGGGGCGGCGATGAGAAACGAAAAGGTGACACCCAGCGGAATGCCCGCTTCGACGAAACCGATAAAGAGCGGCACGGCGGAACAGGAACAGAACGGCGTCACCACGCCCAGGCTCGCCGCCAGCAGGTTGCCGACGCCCTCACGTTTCCCGGCAAGCAATGCGCGCGTTCGCTCAGGACTGAAAAAGGAACGGACCGTCGAGATAACGAAAATCATACCGCTGAGCAGGAGCAGGATCTTGGGAACATCGTAGAGAAAGAAGGCGACCGATTCCCCCAGGTGCGATCCTGGTTGAAGACCGATTACCCCATACGTCAGCCAGTGTGCCAGCGGTTGGATGCTTCTGTACGCCACGAGCCAGACAATCGCCGCCCCGGTCACAATCAGCCAGGCGCGACGGTCTGCGGCTCTTGCGTGTTCTGCTGGTGATGAAAGAACCTGTGTCATAGCGAAGAACCTCACGTAAAAAAGGACAAAAATCCCCCCCGCCTCCTCGCCGCTATGCATGGCGCTCCTACGACGGCAGGGCATCTGTGCTGTCGCGGCGCCCGGCAATGCCGCGACGAACGCTCAATGTTGCGTCAGCCAGGCGGTGATTTCGGACTCGCTGGGAATGCGACCGGCGGAGACCAGCGTGTCGTTGATGACCAGACCGGGGGTTTGCAGAATGTTCCAGCGCATCATGTGCGCATAGTCGGTCACTTTTTCAATTGCGGCATCGATGCCGCGTTCGGCGATCACTTTTGCCACAACCGCTTCGAGACGTTTGCAATTGGCGCAACCCGACCCAAGAATCTTGACCGAGACCATCCGAGACCTCCTTGCTACTCAGTGCTATCGAGAACGGTCGATATGCGATCAGTACGTCGTGCGCACGTGCAGGCGGAGAGCGTTCCTGCACTGATGCTGTGCGCATCGCTGTTCACCATCGTGCGCGCCAGGTCGATCATCTGGAGCACTTCCGGCTTCGCAATGCGGTAGAAAATGTTCACCCCTCTGCGGCGGTCGGCGATCAGCCCGACCCGGCGCAGGACTGCCAGTTGCTGCGAGATGTACGCCTGCGGCATGGCGAACGCCTCTTCGAGACGACAGACGCACTGCTCACCTTCGCGGAGCGCTTCCAGAAGCGCAATCCGCGTTGGATGCATCAATGCCTTGAAGATGAGCGCCTCAGAAATGAATGTTGTCTCATGTGATCGCATAGCGGCAGTATATGCAAGATTTTGCATACAGACAAGATGAAAGAGATTAATTTCTGGTAGCGACTCCGCAACCGTGTTACCGTGTTATGCCAGCGTCTGAGGCAGTTGATAGTGGCACAGGGTGCTGATCGCGTTTGTGGTTTCACAGATGCTTGCCAGACAGGGGAAAACGTGTTACTGTTTTGGCAGTAGACCCCGCGTCGCTCTGGCTCGTGCTGCGTCGGCGCCTGCGCGACGTGTAATCAGGTGGTATTGTTTGAGGAGCGGAGGAATGCATGTTGCGCATTGATATTAGAGAAATGGAATGGAGATTAGAAGAGTTGCTTTCACAGGTTGCCCTGGAAGGAGCGGAGTGGATCATTACGCGAGACGGAATCCCTGTCGCCCGTCTTATGCCATACTATCGCAGGGCAGGCTTGCACACTGATGAAATCCGGATGACTGAAACGCAGGCGAATGCGCCGCGTGAGTCGTCGCGCAGGGCAGGTTTGCATGAAGGAGCAATTCAGACCACGCCGGATTTTGATGAGCCTCTCCCTGATTCGTTCTGGGTAGGCGATGGATAAGGTTCTTCTGGATACTCACACATTTATCTGGTGGGACAGTAATCCCTCCCTGCTTTCGGATATAGCGTCCGCTTACTGTCAGAATCCATGGAATGTGCTGTTGCTTAGTGTTGCAAGTCTCTGGGAAATGCAGATCAAGTCGCAATTGGGCAAGTTATAGCAGTTCTCATAAAGATTGGTCTTGTTGGGCAGGGTTGCACCCGCCATCGAAAGCAGACGCCGTGTACGCCATCCCTTCGCGTGCTCCGCGTCTCCGTGTGCATCAGACCGGCTCACGCGGAGGCGCGGAGGCGCGGAGAGCGCGCGCAGGTCTTGCAAGGTCTGTCAGACGGGGCTGCACCCGTCGCTGGAAGCGAGCGCTTCACGTGCCACCTCGAGGCGGCGCCGTGGGGGGCACGGCATGCCGTGCCCCCACACCCGTCGCTGGAAGTGGGCGCCTCGCGCAACGCGGCAGACCCGGACGAGGGTCAACGTATTTGAGAACTGCTATAAAACTTGATCAGCCTCTTATCAAGACAATTCGATCAGCATCTGGTAGTGTTCGATTGCTTCGCGCGGGGTGCGCACCGTGGGTACGCCATCGAAGGAGATGCCAGCAGTCACCAGGGTGTGCGCCAGTTCTGCTGAGATGCCGCTGATCGCCACCCGGCATCCAATCAGGCGCAGCGCCTGCACCGCCTGCCCCAGCAGCGCAGCCGCGCGGCTGTCCACATTCGAGGCGCCAGCGATGTCAATAATCACCAGGCGCGCACGCTGGAGGCTGGCAGCTTCGAGCAACCGCTCGACGAACGATTGCGCCCGTTGATCATCGATCGGTCCGACGACCGGCGCCAGCAGCACTCCCTCCGCCATCAGGATTGCCGGGGTTTCCAGTTGCGCCACGAGATCGAGCAACCGTTGCTGGCGCTGATTCTGCGCTTGCAGCGCCTGCGTTTGTTCCTGAAGGGTCTGTGCCTGGGCTTCAATACGCGCAAACGCCTCTTCAGCCCGTTGTTGCTGCTTCGTTGCGTTACGCACTGCGGTGTCGGCGATGATGCGACTCAGCGCCATGCTGGCGACGATGAAGATAAAGATAGCAATTGTGCGCAGATCGGTGGTGTAGGTGGTCAGGAATCCATGCTCTGGTCCGGCACGCAGGGTAAAAATAGCGAGCACCCCCAGCGCGCTGCCGACTACCCAGCGTGGCCCGCCGAGCACCTGTGCCAGCGCCATCGGCACGAGCGCGATCAGCGCCTGACGCTGCAAGACGAACTCGTCGGGCGTGGCAATGCCAACAGCAATCGTCACAACCACAATATCGATCATGCGCGCCGGTTCCCACCCGCGCCGGTATGCCCACAACAGAACGATCAGCAGGATGGCGATGGCAATGCTCGTCGGCACAATAGTGCTGGACGCGTCGCGCAGCACCTGACCGACGACCAGTACTATGGTGCCGATGATCTGAATGATCAGCAGTGCAGTGACAACCTGGCGCTGTGTCATGGCGTGTGCTCCACAACCGGCAAACGCAGCATATCGTAGGCATCATAGATGCGTGAATGACGTTCCTGCAAGCGCTGCTCGAACGCTTCCAGGCCGTTTGCACGAATATACTGCGCTTCAGATCGATAGATCGGCAGCACCCACAGCATCTGGATCAACAGGTCGAGACGTTCGATCTGGCCCCACGGATTGCTTTCGTACAATCGGCCATCATCAAGATACGGGTAGGTGAAGTACAGATACTCCATCGATGATCCTGGTACGACCGGTTCACCAATGGGCAGAATGTATCCCGGACCGATCTCGATCGTGTGGATGAACGGGTATTCGGCGATCAGCGCCAGGAGTTGGGCGACCTGCTGTTCGTGCGACGGCGCAGCATGCATGATGTACTCGTAACGCACGCCGCGCTCGTCGCCGAAACTGGCGCGGCTGAAGGGGATGGTGCGGTAACTGGCGCCGAGTGTGCAGAGCGTCGTATAGAGCGGGTTTGCCCGGTATACCAGCACTGTGAAGTGAGGTGAAACAAACGTTTCCACGGGCGGCGCGTCATTCTTGAAAACCGGACGCACAAGAAAGGCGGGCACACCCTTCCAGCGCAGGTAGTTGTCGAACACCAGCGTGGTCGGGTCGTCATCGCGCACATGCGCGGCATCGAGTGTCGCGCGGAACCGGTTGAGGTCGAATGTCATGCCAGGATCAGTCCATCGCGAGCCGGCGCCTGTACTTCAAGTGTACCATGAATGATACGGTTGCGGTAGTTGCCGTAGCGAGCAATCAGGTCTTGCCCGTCGGGAAGCATACCGGCAACCGGGATGGAGACGCGACGCGGTTGATCATCATTGTTGACAACGACAATCACCGTCTGGTTTTCCAGTTTGCGCGCAAAGGCGAACACGGCGTCATCGGCGTAGAGCGTGTGGAATGTGCCGGTGCGCAACGCGGGCAGTGTGTGACGCAGTTCGATCAGGCGCTTGTGGTATGCCAGCGCCGCCATATCCCAGGTTTCCGGGCGATCCCACGGCATCGTGCGACGGGCATCCGGATCGACGCCTCCCTCCAGTCCGATTTCGTCTCCGTAGAACACCGACGGCGCTCCGGGAAAGGTTATGAGCAGGATCGTCGCCAGGCGCACACTGCTGCGGTCGCCGTGCGCGATGGTCAGCAGGCGCGCCGTGTCGTGACTGTCGAACAGGTTCAACTGCGTCAGTTGGATCTCCCAGTCGTAGCGACGCAACAGGTCGTCGATCACCCGCGCATACTCAGCGCCGGTCAACGGCGGCGATGTGACATAATCTCTTCCGACTACCTGCGTCGGATCGACGCGCGGTCCGGCAGCGTAGGCAATCGTCGGTCCGGCGAAGAGATAGTTCATCACGCCGTCGAACTGATCGCCCTGCAACCACTGGCGCGCATCGCGCCATACCTCGCCGACAATGTAGGCTTCAGGGTTAATGGCTTTCACCCGCTGGCGGAATTCCTGCCAGAACCCTTTGGTCGTTATCTCGAACGGCACATCCAGTCGCCAGCCGTCGATGCCCTGCCGGATCCAGTGCTCGGCGACCTGCATGAGAAACTCGCGTACCTGGGGGTTGTCGGTGTTGAACTTCGGCAGCGCCCGGTTGTTGAACCACGCGCGATAGTTTGCCGGGCGCGCGCCATCATACGGGTGCAGGGGCCATCCCTCGATGAAGAACCAGTCCAGGTACGCGGAGTGGGGTCCATTTTCGAGAATGTCGTTGAACTGGAAAAATCCGCGGCTGGCGTGGTTGAAGACGCCATCGATCACGACGCGCATGCCGCGTCGGTGGCACGCCTCCAGTAACTCACGGAATGCTCGGTTACCGCCGAGCATCGGATCGACCTGGTAATAGTCGTGGGTATGGTAGCGATGGTTCGAAGCGGATTGGAAGATTGGCGTAAAGTAGATCGCCGTGATCCCCAGATCCTGCAGGTAGTCTAGCCGCTCGACGACGCCCAGCAGATCGCCGCCTTTGTATCCCTGTGGAGTCGGAGGAGTGTTCCAGGGTTGGAGGTTCCCCGGTTTGGCGACTCGCTCACTCCTAGCAAAGCGGTCGGGGAAGATCTGGTAGAACACTGCGTGTTTGACCCAATCAGGTGTACGAATGGTCATAGGTGTGTCGTTCATTCACCGGATCGCAGGCGGATGACAAAAGCAGCGTGGTCAGCGGCGGCGATCCCCCGCTGCAGCGCCGCAAGTGCGGTTGCCATATCGCCGCGCAGAAGCGCGGGCAGGTCGAACCAGAGACCGGGAAAGACACGGCTGCACGTGATATGGTCGGGGTCGGCGGGTATCTGACGGTACTCGCCTTCGTCGAGCATGAACCAGACAATCCGATCCTCGAAGACCAGCCATACCGGATATGTACGCCAGTGCGACGATAGACGCGCAGTTTGGCGTGCATGTCCTGCGCAGCGCTACCCCCGGCAATTTCAGCAACGAACTCCGGCAGTCCACAAACGCAGCCATTGGCGTCGATGGTTGAGGTGCCGTTTTCGAGGCGCAACAAGCCGTCGGGTTGGAGTTCATTCTCCCAGTTGAGCCGCACGGTTGCATTATCACCGCGACACGGACGCCGGGAGTTGCCGCTGCATAGACGCCGAGAAGCTTGATTATCCGGCTATGCGGTTCGCTATGCGTTGCAAAGCGAACGGGTGAGGCCACGGAGACAATTCCTTCGATCAAGTTCGGCTTTGAAGCCGTCCGGCATAGCATTGTAGCGCTGCTCGAACTCTGCCCGCATGAGTTGGTCACCGCTTTCGAGATACGGTATCGCCAGTTGCAGTGTTGTCATGGGTTCCTTCACCTCCCGTCGTTGCTCAGCCACTCCTGGCGGTAATCACGCCCGATGACGACGGCAATATCGACATTATACCCCGGCGGCGGTGCATCAGGTGGCGCCGGTGCCAGCACATAGCGCGCTTCGATGCCCAGCGCCTCCGCCAGTCGGCGGCGCGTTTCCGGTCGTCCACTGTAATCAATGATCACCGTGTGTTCATAGATGCGGGTGACAGTCGCCGGATCAGCGGTGATAAACCCTCGCTCTGCAAGGAAGGCACTCACACGTCCGGCGATCCCTTCGACGCGGGCGCCGTTGAGCACCTGGACGACCGTGTCCGGCTCGGCGACTGCGGGGAGCGGGGTAGGCGTTGATTGCGCCGGATCGAGCTGTAGCGAATCAGGTGCAGCCGCCTGGGTTGGCAGACTTGTGACCAACGGTGCAGCACTCAGGTCCGGTCCGGCCTTCCAGCGCGCCACCAGCGCTGCCAGATCGGTTGGGTTCCAGTAAATATCCGAGCCGTTCTCGCGGTCGATTGCCACATCGTTTGGATTGATTGAGAGTTGCAAAATGCGATTGCCGTCGAGATCGCGTGCCAGTGCCGCCAGTTCCGCCGCCACACGCAGATCGGAGACCGGCAGGGTAGTGCGCACATGCTCGCTTACGACCTGGATCCAGCGTGGGAGCAGCGCTGCGTTATCGAGCAATCCACGGGCGCGCGCCTGATCGAGGAGCGCGCGCAACACCTGCTGTTGCCGCCTGCTCCGCTCAAAATCACTGCTGCCATGGCGCGTGCGAACGTAGATCAGCGCCGTGCGTCCGTTGAGCGTTTGCAACCCGGCTGGAATATAGATCCGCTCAACGCCATAGTTTTCGGTGGGATATTCTGCATCGAGGATCGGGACCGGTACGTCAACCAGTACACCGCCGACTGTATCGACCAGTTGCTCAAAGCCGCGAAAATCGACCTGTGCAATATAGTCGACCGTGACGCCAAGGAATTGCTCGACCGCTTCAGCCGCGAATGCGCCGCCAGCTGCCGATGGATCGGTTGCTGCACCGTAGAGCGCAGCAGCATTGGTATACCCATATCCGTAGGCAGTGTTGATCTTTGCCCAACCGAGGCGCGGGATGGGCACGACCGAGTCACGCGGGATTGAGAGCATACTGGCGGTGCGCGCCTGCGGATCGACCCGCACCAGGATCAGCGTGTCGCTGCGCACTCCCTCTTCAGGATTCGGGCGACGATCAACCCCAAGCAGAAGCACAGTAAAAGGACGGGTCAACAACTGTGTTACGGGTTGGTTGGACGTTGCAGGAGCCGTTGCTATAACGGTTGCGTCGAGGTTCGAGGGTTGGAGCGTGGTTGGAAGCGGCAAAGAAGCAGTCGTGGTGCGCTGACGCGGATCCTCCTGTTCGAGACGCATCAGGACACGACTGGTTTGACGCAGCGCCATGACTCCAGCAGTCAGAAGCGCCAGCAGCGCCAGCACTCCGGCTGCCATCGCAAACGTGGTCCAACTATTGATTCGCCGTGCACGCCGACGTACTGCAATGCGCTCGCGTGCCGTCGTACCGCTTCCAGATCGTCGCCGATGATCGTTTGCCAAATGCAATCCTCGTGCAGGATCGATTCCTGGCGCGTGATTATACCATAGCGATCGTATCATCGTATTTGACAGATGCCGTAAATGTCGTGTATCCTATAAGTATGACAGTCAGATAGTATGACTGCACAAAATAGCGTTCATCATTAAGGATCTATCAAACGTGACGTTTCGACGTAACAGCGACAAAACGCATATCAAAATCGACCAACGCGCACCATGCGTAGCGATTGTTGGAGATCCGGTCGCTGTTTGCACTGTTACCTGGCGATGCGTCACACGCTCCTTCAGGGCGGTGCTCTCCGCGAGTGCCGCTGATGTGATACGCGCTCGAGCGTAGGGTCGTTCCCCCTTCGCCAGAGCGCAGTGAATTGGCTTTGCAGCTTCTGGAAAGGGGGAAAGGCTTGGGGCAACGAGTTCTTGTTCTCAACGCGAGCTACGAGCCACTACAGTTCATTTCTGTTCGTCGCGCGATCATTCTCTTGCTGCAGGATAAGGCAGAGCTGGTTGAAGCTGCACAGCAGCGTCTTCGCGCGCGCGGCATCTCCCTCGAAGTTCCACTGGTCATCAGGCTGGTGCGGTACATTCGCATTCCTCATCGCATGCGTCTCCCCTGTTCACGGCGCAGCGTCCTGCTGCGTGACCGGGAGACGTGTCAGTATTGCGGTGCGCAGCCCGGTCGCGCTTACTTGACGGTCGATCACGTAGTGCCGCGTTCTCGTGGCGGTGAAACAACTTGGGAAAATGTGGTGACTGCCTGTCGCGATTGCAATCACCGCAAGGGTGGGCGCACGCCGGAGGAAGCTGGTATGACCTTGCTGACCATTCCTCGCCAGCCGCAGTATGTTGCTTTTGCGCTCCTTGGTGAACTCGAACGCCACGATGTGTGGCGAAAATACGCATATACATAAGCTGCGGCAGCAATTGGCGGCATACGGCGCCTTCTGCCAATAGTGTCGTATGAGTTCAGTGGGGAGCTTACTATAAAGAAAGGGGGGAACATTACGCTCCCCCCTTTACTATGCCATATGTGCGCCTAATTGCGATTACTGACCAATGTGGCGGTTGTTGAACGCCTGAATGGTAATGACGCTTGGGCGCGGCAGACCCTGACGGTCGGGCCAGGTGCTGATTGGCTTCTCGAATGTGCTACCCTCGCCCGGATGCTGGATTGCCAGGAACAGCGTTCGGTTATCAGGCGTGAACTCCGGACCGCACGCCTCGCTTCCTGCCACGGACGAGAAGAACTGCTGCACGTGGCCACGCTCCGAACTGACGACCGGAATAGCGAACAGACCATCGTTCAGTTTGATCGCGCTGGCGACGCCGTCGGTGGCGACCCAGGCATTGTCAGCAAGGTCAAAGACGATGTTGTCTGGCGTGGCGAATGGGCTGACCTTACTCTTGTCATACCCTGCGAAGTAGGTCGACTCGTCGGTCGATAGACCTGCCAGGATAAAGATATTCCAGGTGAAACGGGTTGCTGCGTGGTTGTTCCCTTCCTCGGTCAGTTCAATAATATGGCTGGCGCGGTTGTTTGCGCGCGGGTTGGCGGCATCAATTGGCGGACCTTTGCCGACGCCACGCTGGCTGTTGTTTGTCAGAATAATGTAGACCTTCTTGTTGATCGGGTTGGTTTCAATGTCTTCCTGTCGATCCATTTTCGTTGCACCGAGTGCATCAGCAGCGTTGCGTGTCTTGATTAGCACATCCCCCTGCGACATGAAACCGTTGCCCTCGTTCAGCGGACCAAAGCCATGCTTCAGCGGCAGCCACTCGCCGGTACCGTCTGCATTGAAGCACGCGACGTACGGCATCCCATCGTCGAGGAGATTGAAGTTCGCTGCACAGTTGCGTGGATTGTAGCGCCCGTTCGAGACGAACTTTTAGACATACTCACCGCGTGCATCATCGCCGGAATATGCCACGACCTGACCGGTCGGTGCAATCACAATCGTCGCCGCCTCGTGGTGGAAGCGCCCCAACCAGGTGCGCTTCACTGGCACTGAGTGAGGATTGTAGGGGTCAAACTCGACAATCCAGCCAAAGCGGAACCCTTCATTCGGCTCTTTGGAGATATCGAAGCGATCATGGAAGTTCTCCTACCTGCGCTCGGATGCTCCGCTCGGCATTCCGTAGCGTGCATGGATCGCCTTGCGATAATCGCTATCTGGCAATCGGCGCAGGTTGGCAAAATACTGATGGAAGTTTTCCTCGGCAGTCAGCACTGTGCCCCAGGGCGTCTTGCCGCCAGCGCAGTTATTTAGCATGCCGAGAATGTTGCGTCCCGTCGGGTCAGCACTCGTCTTCATCCATATCATGGTCGGCTGCTGGACCACTGATGGTCATTGGCGTGTAGCCAGTCAGGCGGCGATTGTAGGGCGAACTGCGCACCACGCTCCAGCGACCATCGCGACCGCGCACAATTTCGATCACCGACACGCCATGCGCTGCCAGTTCGACATCGACCTGCGTCCTGGTAGGATTGGGGTTTTCGACGTCGTAGCCAGGGAACATCAGTTCCGGGTTGGTATACTCGTGGTTGACGACCAGCAAACCGCGCGTCGAATTGTTCGAGTTG
This sequence comes from Roseiflexus sp., assembly GCA_017743475.1. Lineage (GTDB taxonomy): Bacteria > Chloroflexota > Chloroflexia > Chloroflexales > Roseiflexaceae > Roseiflexus. The sequence continues at coordinate 26,371 of JAGHYV010000060.1, forward strand.
TACGATGGTAAGTCGCAGTTGTAGCCGAACTGCTTCTCCTGCTTTTCCTTCGTTTGCATCCAGACGTCGAACTCAGGAGCGTCGGCAAAGATCGGCTCACCCCAGCGAATGAGCGTTGCCGCATAGTATCCATCCGGTACCGCGATCTCGTCCACTTCCGGCGCAGTTGGCGAAACTTTGCCGAACTTTAGCGGCATCGGCACCGGGCGCGTCTGCGCTGCGGCAGCATCGACGTTCATCGCAGTAGCGGCGACTACTAGGCCTGATGTAACTGCGGCAGTCTTAAGAAAGGTGCGGCGGCTCAGGTGCTGTTCCAGAACGTCTTCGAAGTTCTCACCCTTTCCATCGACCGATCAGACGATCAGTTTGTCCTGTTCGTCGCGTTCGCCCATAACGACATCTCTTCCTTTCTGAATAGATATCTCTGGTTGTAGAGTCTAGTTACGCGCTTCCTGGAGCAGTTATGCTAGCGGCAGGTTGAGGCAGTTGGGCGTGCTGGCTGTAAAGTTCATGTAAGCTTTTTATTAACTATGGATGCTCTCTTCGATTCGTCGTCGTGCTGCGCGCTCGCGATCTGCCAGGACGATCAGGCTATCGATCAGGCGGGTGAGGGTCGCGTGAACCGCGTTGATCTGGCGCAATTCCGGTTCGAGTAGCCACCAAGCGACCCGGCGACGTAGCCGGTCAATCAGCCCGCGCGACGTTTGCGGCTGGATTTCCCATATAGCGTGCAGCGCCGCGAGTTGTTCTGCCAGGTACGGGTCGCCCTGCGCAACATCGGTCAGCAATGGCAGGCTATCAGGTGCTGGACGACGTTCGTTCAACGCGCGCGCGATCTGCGCTGCCAGTGGTTCATCGTCTGGTCCAGGCGGGACGAGGAAGATTGGTTCGGATTGCGGCTTGCTGGCGTTCATGGTTGTGATCCTGCCATGATCCGATACACAGTAAACTCATCATCCTCATACACCTGCACGAGTTCCGGTCGCTGTGCAGCACGTTCGCGCCATCCGGGCCACTCACGGTCCATAGCGCTCCGACGAACCAGAACATACTCGCCCCCCAGTCGTTGGATTGTCGTCAGAGCGCGTGGAAAAGGAAACTCGCGCATCCATGCTATATCGGCGGTTGCGCCTGCTGGATGGAACGTGCCGTAGCCGGTCAGGCTTGGACGTTGTGAGAAGAGCGTGTAGTACTCGACAGGTCCTGAGAACGAATCGGGAACCTGGAGGGTTGCACCCGGTCCAGGCTGGGCCACCAGCCACTGGTCGACCGGTCGCGGCAGGGTGGATGTGCTCCAGGGAGCGAAATGGAGAGTTTCGAGGATCACGCCGCAGACCAATATCAGCCCAACTGCCTGCCACACCCGTGGCAGTTGCGCGAAACCGGTCAGGCCAAAGGATGCCAGCAGACCAATGCATATCTGCGCATAGATCGCCATGCGTGACCATGCGCGGATGCTGCGCAGCACCGGTATATGCTCATACGCCAGGAGCGCCGGGAGCGGGATCGTCCGGTCACCAAGGCGCAACTCTGGTCCTAGGCTTAACACAAAACACACTCCTACGATGATCAATAGCGTCCACGTGATCGCGCTTTGTCGCCAGCGCCATGCTCCGATGCCCGCCAGCGCCAGCAGCGCAAACCCTGGCGCCACAAGTTGTGCCCCAGCAGTATCGGGTGCAATCTGCGCCGACCACGCGCCCCAGATTGCATGGTACCGGCTGGGAGTCAGGTAGTCGAGCGGACGCGCAGAAAGGGACAGAAGCGATGCATACTCGTGGCGGGTGTCACCGCCGCGCAGTGCCTGGATGGTCGGTTGGGCATAGAGTGCGATCAGCGCCAGGACGACGAGCGGCGCCGCCAGCGCTGCCAGACCTGCCTGTTGTAGCGAGCGCGGTTCTTTCCAGGACCAGCGCATCAATAACCAGAGTGCCATGATCAGCCACAGCGTCGGTCCGTAATACCACGACGACCATGCCGCCAGTGCGACGCCTATTCCCGTCAGCGCTGCATCAAAGGCACTTCGCCGCCTGATGAAGCCTTCCAGTCCGTAGAGTGCAAGAATCACCCACTGCGTTCCGATCATGTTCATCTGCCCCAGGGTATGTTGGTATCGCCAGAGGCAGAAGCCAACGCCGATACCCGCCACACAAGCGCCCAGTCGCCCAGCGCCCAGACGCTCTGCCAGCAATGCGGTCAAAAGTGTTGTCAGGACGAACGATAGAACGATCAGAACATTGTATGTGAGCGTTGGTCCTGCAAGCAATGTTAGTGGCAGACCCAGGAGCGTGTGGGCAGGCGTTAACTCGGAATATGCCAGTTCGTATCCAGTTGGATAGAACAGGTGCGGAACGAACGTCGGCGACTGTCGTCGGGCGAGTGCATCGGCGAACCACTGGAGTTTCCAGACGTACTCCAGGTTATCGCCAGGCGGACCAGGGATAAAGCGTGCGGGTTCGGGGACAAGGGGCGCTAACAGCAGGATTGCGAGTATAGTGGCGAAGCCAGTAAGTAGGAGATGGAAAACGGAATGTGAACGGTGAAAG
>JAGHYV010000177.1 GCA_017743475.1 Roseiflexus sp.
TGATACGCGCTCATTGCACTCATCTGTACGAACATGAACTAGCAATCAAGGTAATGATGATATTGACCAGGGTTGCCGCCTGTTCGCGTTCTTCAGTGCGTGTTTGTGCAACTGCAACGCTGACTCCTGCCTGTTCCAGCGCGTCGCGCAGTGTCGTTGCAACGCATTGCTGCGTGGCTGGATCGGAAGCGACGGTAACCACCCGGATCTCGCGTGTCTGACCGACTGTGCTGGTGATCTGCGCCAGATATGGTTGACCGGTGTACATGATTGGAATGCCGGGCAGACTGCGCACGACGCCGACGATCTGCCACTCTGTGGTGCGGTTGCCGATTTTCAGCGCCACGTTTTGTCCGACGCGCAGATCTGGTTCAAAGCGCAGTACGTCGAGGTTGATGATCAGGGCGTGATCCCCGCCGGGGATCAACCAGCGCCCTTCGACAACTTCTGGTGTAAACAGCAGGCTATCGGCTGGCGGCGCTGCAATAATGATTGCCGGTCCTTCACTGCCATCAGGGCGTAAACGATATGCCAGATCGCTGCCCCAACTCTCTACCGCTGCGACTCCGGGCGTCTGTTGCGCAATGCGTTCGACCTGTGCAACCCGATGAGGACGAACGAGCGTCACCTGAATGTCGTGCTGTGATGCTGCCAGGATGACTTCAAGGGTCTCGAAGAGTGAGCGCCGCACACTCAGCACCGAAATGACAATCGCCGTCGCCAGCATGAGGGTTGTGATCGTGAGCGCAAGCCGTGCACGTCGTCGGAGTGAATTGCGCAGTGCAAGGATAATCGGTGAGGGGAGAAGCGCCATGAAGCGGGAAGCTCCAGGTGGCGCAGATGGCTTGCTCTCGTTTGATGAAGCACGGTCTCCCCTGCGACGTCGTTCCGCGCTCCACCCGGCAATCGCCTCACGGACGGTCAACCGTGCTGCGTGGATCACCGGCGCCAGCGCCGCCAGCACCGGCGTCAGCAGCGCCATTCCAATCTGCAGACCGATAACAGCGGCAGGTGTCGTGAAGGTTCCCGTCTTGAAATTGAGGAAGTAGGCGAGGAAATCGACGAATGCCTTCGTTACGGCGCGCGATGCCGGTAGCGCCAGTGGCAACGCCAGCACACCAAAAACCAGCGCATACATGGCGTAGATGAAGACGATCTGCCTGGGGCGTGCGCCAATCGCTTTCATAACACCAATCTGGCGAGTTTGCTGGATCAGCAGTGCGGCAATCGTATTGGTCACGAGCAATACGCTGAGAAACAATGCCAGGACGCCCAGTGATCCGAGCACGACGGTGATCGCCTGGAAATAGTTCTGAAGCGGCAGTTCTCCCGGTCGTGCTACATCGACACGCGCAACCCGCACGCCAGCGCGTTCCATATGGGAGCGGACCTGGTCGGCAACCTGTCGGACCGAGGCGGCATCAGTGCGGTTGTCGGCGAGGAGATAGAGTTGATTGTAACCGGGCGCACCGCCAAGCCACTCCAGCGTCTCACGATCAACATAGCCATACGCTCGTCCGGTGAAGGTTGCCGGCATTCGGGCAAAATCGTATGCCAGCCCCGACAGGCGCACCTGGCGCAGGCGTCCATCGGCGGTCTCGACAGTGATCTCATCACCCAGGCGCGCCTGACTCAACCCCAGGTAACCAACCAGGAGCGAGGTGCGTTCGAGGACGATGGTGCGGCGCGGCGGGGGCCAGTCGCCTGGGGGCCAGGATTTCGGATCGGGTTCGAACACCTCTTCAGGGCGCACCTTGCTGATGCGTGTTTCACCATCATCGGGCAGGACGAAGAGTTCGATCACCTGCCACGGGCGGTCAGACCTGGTGCGGAAACGCAGCAGTATGCTGCGACGCCCCTCGGCATCGGCGACTGCGGGGAGCCGGCGTACTGCGCGCACCATCTCGTCATCGAAGGAATCGTCGGTATACAACGTTGCGCTTGCCGGGAGCACCGCAGCATAACTCTGTTCGAGGTCGTGCGACATAAGTATGTACATATGCGCAACAGTTCCGATGCCGCTCACCCCGGCAGCGATCGAGATCACAACAATGATGGTGCGCACCTTGTAGCGCCACAGGTCGCGGAAGATCTTTCGCCAGCGCGAGCCAATCATGGCCTTCCTCATTTCATCTGTGCTGCCATGCCCGCCGGTAGCCACATCGTTAGCGCCGCGCGATCCGAATCCCTGCCAGTCCGCACGCCAGCATAATAACTCCATCGACCACGAATGAGATTGTCTGTTCGCCGCTGAGAGGCGCGTTAAAGAGCAATAGTGCCGTTCCAATCAGTCCGATCAGCGCCAGAATCGCCGCGCTCACGACCGGCAGCGTGGCGGATGCGCTGCTATGCGCCAGGCGCATGCCACGCCAGAATGCCACTGCCGCCAGAAGTATCTTCGGCAGCGCCTGATACCAGACTGCGCCGGAGAGACTCATCACGGCGGCATTGATTGCCTCCGGATCGCCACGCGTCTGAAACCCGACGACGACTCCATATCCGACGCTGATGGCAATCGCAGCGCCCAACGGAATGATGATCATTAAGACGCTCGACCAGATTACCGCGCCCCAGGGAAAGGGTTGCTTGTGTTGCGCTATCATGGGAGTGCTCTCCTCGCCTGGTTGCATCGTCAGAAATACAGTAGCGCGCTCTGACCGATTGCAACAGCCCCGAACGACGGAATTGCAGGATGATCCTTGCCGGGTGCGTCCGCCGCACGATGTACGACATTTGGAAGAGGTTCTCCGCCCGTCTTTCGTGGTAATCTTCCCTCGACCGGCTTTCAAGGGCGGGTTGTTCCGGCAGTTCTTCTGGGAAGAGATCGGAAGCGGGCAGAGTTGTATCTCGTTGCAGAATGGGGTAGAATACCTGTGTTACTCATCCGCACAACGGTAAAGAGAGCGTCTCGTGTCCAACAAGCGTCCGCTGCTGCTGATCGATGGCCATGCGCTGGCGTATCGCGCGTTCCATACCCTGGCGGAGGAAGGCGAACCGCGCTGAAACTCCTGCCGCCGCCGCTTTCGGCAACGCCGTTGGCAGACTGCTCAGGTCGCAGGTTTATGGAGGAGATTATGACGACGGTAGCTCAGATGACAAAAGACGAACTGCGGGAAATGATCGAAACAACAGTTGAACAAAAGTTACTGGAGTTGCTCGGAGATCCCGATGAGGGTCTACCTGTTCGAAAGGCAGTTCGCGATCGGCTCTTACGCCAGAAGCAGGCAGTGGCTGGCGGCGAACGCGGTGAGCAGTTTGAGGATGTAGTCCGGCGTCTTGGGTTGGAGTAATGGCAGAGTACCACATTCGCATCTTGGGAATCGCATCTCAAGAGCTGGAGCGATTAGACAGGTCATTGGGACATCGTGTCGTTCAGCGCATCAACTGGCTGGCTACGAACCTGGATGCGATCCGTCTTGAGGCGCTAACCGGTGACCTTGCGGGACTCTACAAACTCCGCATAGGTGATTACCGCGTTATTTATGAGGTGCTCTGGGATGAAAAGATCATCGTGATCCACGCGATTGGTCATCGTCGAGAGATTTATCGAAGACGGTGAGCGCGTACAGACATTATTTATTCACCCTGAACAGTAAAGAGAGCGTCTCGTGTCTAACAAGCGTCCACTGCTGCTGCTGATCGATGG
>JAGHYV010000061.1 GCA_017743475.1 Roseiflexus sp.
AAGTAGGAGATGGAAAACGGAATGTGAACGGTGAAAGGGCGGGGACGTAAGCGCAGACACCGAGACGTCCCTCGTGGTTGCCTGTGACTGGGACGGTTGTGTGTCGTGAATGGAAGATGCGCTGTGCTTCCCGTTCCACCACCTGATCACTATGGCAAAGAGCGCAAAGGTCACTACCAGAGCTACGGTGAGCAGCAGCGCTTCCCAGCGTTGCGCGAAGCGCAGGTCGCTGTGACGCATACTCAGACTGATTGCTGCAAACAGGGTGACGACGATCCAGCGCAGTGCACCGACATCAAGCATTCGAAGCGCAATCAGGATCAGGAGTGCAGCGCTGCTGACGGCTGCCGCCTGCACAGGCGGCAACCAGACAGTTTCGTTGAGCGCTGCGAATGTTACTGCAAACGCAACCACACCCAGATCACGTCGATCACCAGGTACACGTGTTGTAGTAGTGCGGAGCGTGATGTCATTCCCGGCGATAACGATCTGATGACGCGGCGCCAGCAGTCGATAGACGCGAGGTACTGGCAGAACCGGCAGAGTTGCCAGATGGGTGCGGTTCAGATTGACTGCAACCAGCTGTAACGTGGAAGTGGCAGCGCCTGTTGGCGCAGCAAGGTGCAACGCTAGCAGGTGATCGGTCGTGCCGTGTGCTGGCAGTCGAACTGTTGCTTCTGCAGTTGTCCACCGAAAGGGCCGCCCGTCCGCCTGACTAATCTCCGCCCCGTGGAATCCCGTTACGATGTCGCGATCGCTGGCGCCAATGATTACTAGGCACCGCATATCCAGAGGACGGTTGAGGAAAACAAACGATGTGATTGCGACCGCGATCACAATCACTGTATCGAGGATTAGATTGAAGCGCGGCAGCGCATAGCGCATTGCTGCCGCGCCACCTCTTCCCGCATCGCCCGGTTCGGAGCGCGAGGGGTCTGTTGCAGAAGCCATACCTGACGAGACTCAGCGCCGCCTTGTGAAGGTTGAGAAATTATAGCAGTTCTCGGAGAGGTTGAACCTTTTGGGCAAGGCTGAACACTCCTCAGACGACCGCAATCAGCATTGCGTTTCCAACGCAGCGACCGGGCTTTCGATATGCCGAGATGGCCGTGTGGCTGATGCCCTCGGCTATACAAAGTAAAGCCTGCCTGCGCGGGCTACGCCGAATTTATTCTTGAAATCTCATCAGGTAGTCGTGCGCCGTTCACTCCTGATCATATGCCTTGATATACAGATCGATAATCTCTTGCCTAGTTGGCTTGCGCGGGTTGTTCGCCGGGCTGCCGCTGTCGATGGCTGCATCAGCCATTGATGGTGCGAGTTCGATCAGGCGTTCACGCTCGACTCCCAGTTGCTTTAGCGATGGGATGCGAATATCGCTGACCAGACGACGGATGGCATGCACGACACGATCTGCAGCCTCCATGACCGAGAGACCCTGAATCGGTTCGCCCATCGCTTCTGCGATCTGTGCATAGCGCACCGGGTCGCCAATCAGACTGAACTCGGTAACAGTTGCCAGCAGTGCAGCGTTAGAAACGCCGTGGGCAATATGGAAGTGTGCGCCGATGGGGCGCGACATCCCATGAACTAGTGCAACCGATGAGTTACTGAACGCAACGCCTGCCTGGAAGGCGCCGAGCATCATCTGCTCGCGCGCTTCGATATTGTTGCCGTTTGCCCATGCCTGGCGAATATTCTGGGAAATCAGCCGGATCGCCGACAGACAGAGGATGTCAGTCATTGGCTGACGCTTGACCGACACATACGCTTCGATAGCATGCACCAGCGCATCGACGCCAGTCGCTGCTGTCACACTCTGGGGTGACGATACTGTCAGCATCGGATCGACGATAGCGATTGTCGGCATGAGATACGGGCTGCCGATCAACATCTTCACATCCGTCTTCTGGTCGGTGATCACAGCATACACAGTCGCTTCGCTACCAGTGCCAGCTGTGGTAGGAATAGCCACGACCGGCACACCCGGTGCGGCAATTTTCCCGATGCCCTTGTACTGCTCGATAGAACCGGGGTTCGTCACCAGCACTGAGATGGCTTTGGCTGTGTCGATAGGGCTGCCGCCGCCAACCGCGACGACGAAGTCGCAGTTGCCTTCCCGATACGTCTGCAAGCCTTCCTGAACGTATTCCACCACTGGTTCAGTGTTGACGCCAGCATACACTGTGCTGGCGATTCCGCTCTCGGCAAGATACTGCTCGACTTTGCCGACCAGCCCAAGCTCAACCATGATCTTGTCGGAAACGATTAGGGCTTTCTTCCAACCGCGCTTCTGACACTCGGTGCCAACCTGTTCGACCGCGCCTGAGCCGATGAGAACCTGCGCCGGCATGAGAAATGATCGTGGCGGCATCATAGACAGCCTCCTTCACCAGCAGTTCTTCCTGTACACAACAACGCACGTTTCGGAAGTAACGCTAAGTGTAATCGACATTACGCACAGCGTCAAACCGGTGCTACCACCTGATTGTTCACACCCGGAGTAACACACACGCCTGAGAGCAGGGGTGGGACGACCTTGTCGCATCCACGAGGGCAAAATGCCCTCGCTTCAATGTGAACACTTACGCTGCCACTTCCAGCAGCCGTGTATGGATTCGCTCCGCTGCGTGCGCCCACGTCCAGCGTGCCGCTGCCTCCTGTGCTGCACGTGCGCCAACCTGTCGCGCTTCATCGGGATGTTCGTAAACATAACGCATAAGCGCAATCAAGTGCTCTTCGTCCGGGTCTGCCCAGCGCCATCCCAGGTAGTAGGGGCATTTGGCGTGGGCGGCGACCAGCCAGCGTACACGCAATGGGTAGCCAACCCCGCTGTGGAAGAATTCGGTCTGGCCACTCCAGTCGGTGGCGATCACCGGCAACCCGCACGCCATCGCTTCGAGAATAGGCAATCCCCATCCCTCACCGCGGGTTGGCAACACGAAACAGTCAGCGCTGCGGTAGAGCGATCCCAGGCTATCGTCGCTGATCTGACGGTTGTAGATCACAACGATGGGCGGCGCATCGGCAGGTAGCCGGAGCGCGGCGATCTGTCGGGCAACATCGACTTCTGAATCGAAATTGTTTACGTGCAACACCAGCAGCACATCATCGCGTCGTGTGAATGCTGCTGCATAGGCGCGCAACAACACCTCCGGCGCCTTACGCTCCCCCCATTCGAAGATCGACAGAAAGGTGAATCGCCCGGCAATGCGACGCGCCGGTCCGTCGGGGCGAAAACGCACCGGATCGTACCCCAGCGGCATCACAACAATCGGGCGTGTGACACCGGCATCGGCAAAAACTGTCGCTCCCCAGTGGCTTGGCGTCCAGATTTCGTCCATCGCGTTGCACGCGGCGACCCATTCGCGTGGCAGACCATCGACTTCCAGCATGGTGTATCCGATTTTGTACCCTGGATGATCAGTGAAGAACAGGTCGGCCTGATCGTAACTGACCTGGATCGCATTATCGTGCGGCGCGCGCGCCGCCGCTGCACGTAGCGCCGGGTGGCGGATTACCCCCGGCATATGCCAGGGTGTTGGGCGATACATCAGTTCAACACCGCGCGAGAGAAGTTCGAGCGCCAGCGCTTCCGATGAGACAGCATACCCGATCGGGAGACCCCAGCGCGATTGCCAGACGACCGAGAGCGCTGGCGCGTAGTGATGCCTGATCGCTGACAGTGAAAACGCGTTCGAAGATTCCATTGCTGGCAGCCTGCACCTATCCATCCGACGGCGGCGACCATCCCTGGGGGTTGGCCGCCCATGCCTCGATCATAGTACGCTCGTCTGCTGTCAGGTGCCCGGTATGCTGGGCGACTTCAAGCACGTCGGCGAGAGTCGCTAGCGGTACAAGATCAAGGTCTGTCGCTGCAAAACGCGCCATCGTCTCACGCCATCCCCAGGTGAAAATGCAGACACAGCGCATCACAACGCCTCCTTCAGCGCGGATCGCCGTTGCTGCCTGGAGCGCGCTCTCGCCAGTGCTGACGGTATCTTCCAGCAGAACGATCCGCTGACTGACAACCGCTGCGCCTTCGACCTGACGCCCGCGTCCGTGCCCTTTCGCAGCGCTGCGAACATACGCCATCGGTATGCCAATCATCTCTGCAACCCACGCAGCCCACGGGATGCCGCCAGTCGCCGGACCAGACACGACGCTGGCGTCGGTGCAATGCGCAGCGAAACTGCGGACCACAACGCGACGTGCCGCCACATTGCCAAGCAAAACACGGTTATCGCAGTAGATTGGCGAGCGGAGACCGGAAGCGAAAGTAAATGGCTTGTAAGGGCGAATAAGCACCGCGCCCGCCTCGATCAGCATGCGTGCGATGTCGTAAGCAGAACTGGCAACCATTGCAACATAATCTCTCTCGCCTCTTGTCGTATCAGTGCTGGAGTATCATACCACAAGCGTCATCTGATTCGCTTCAGCATCACAGAGTGGAAATTCCATAACAGTGGAGCATGCTCTGGTTTCACAACTCTTAACTTTGCATACCTTCCGCCAGCCGCACCTATCGTGCTATACTACGCAACGTGTGGCACAGGCGGACGATGTCGTCCTGATACAGTACGCTCAATGAGGAGGACAGGAAGTATGACTATGGAGCAGGAAAGCGCGTTTGCCAGCGCGCAGCGCCAGTTCGACATTGCAGCCGATCTTTTGCAACTCGAACCCGGTCTCCGCCGCATCCTGCGAGTTCCGCAACGCGAACTAACGGTGACGTTTCCGGTCAAGATGGATGATGGTCGGATCGAAACATTCGTGGGGTATCGTGTCCATCACAACATTACGCGCGGTCCGGCGAAGGGGGGCATTCGCTACCATCCGCATGTCACGATCGACGATGTGCGCGCATTGAGCATGTGGATGACATGGAAGTGCGCGACAGTCAATATTCCCTACGGCGGTGCAAAGGGTGCAGTCGTTGTCGATCCCCGCTCGCTATCGATAGGCGAACTCGAGCGGCTGACCCGTCGTTACACATCCGAGATCAGCATTCTGATCAGCCCTGATCGTGATATTCCGGCGCCAGACATCGGTACGAATCCGCAGATCATGGCCTGGATCATGGATACCTATTCTATGCATAGCGGGCACACGGTTCCCGCAGTCGTTACTGGCAAGCCGATCGATATTGGTGGTTCCTATGGGCGGCGCGAGGCGACGGCGCGCGGGTTGTCGTATGTGTTGCGGGAAGCTGCCGAGGCGCTGAGTTTCCCGATCGCTGGCGCGCGGATCGTTATTCAGGGGTTCGGCAACGTTGGCGCTACCTGTGCGCGTCTGCTGGAAGAAATGGGGGCGACTATCGTTGCTGTATCCGACAGCAAGGGGGGCATTTATCGCCGAAACGGTTTGCCGCTGGCGTCGGTCATTGCCCACAAACAGCGCACTGGCACGGTCGCCGGTTTCCCGGAAGCTGATCAGGTTACGAATGCGGAGTTGCTTGAACTGCCGTGCGACATTCTGGTGCCAGCGGCGATTCACACGCAGATCACGGCACGCAACGCCGACCGGATCCGGGCGCGGATCATCGGTGAAGCTGCCAACGGACCAACGACTCCCGATGCTGATGAGATTCTGTATGATCGCGGGGTATTCGTCATCCCGGATATTCTTGCTAGCGCTGGTGGCGTGACAGTCAGTTATTTTGAATGGGTGCAGGGATTGCAGGAGTTCTTCTGGACCGAACGCGAAGTCAACGCCCAACTTGAGCGCGTTATGGTGGGCGCGTTCAATCAGGTGCTGCGTATTGCGCATGAGCGTCGTGTCCATATGCGAACTGCTGCCTATCTGATTGCCGTTAACCGCGTGGCGGAAGCTACCCGCATCCGCGGCATTTATCCATGAGGCGGCATGGCTAAGCAGCGCAGGCGTCTCGGTGATTGGGGCGAAGCAGTGGCTGTGGCATACCTGACGCAGCATGGATACCAGGTTGTGGCGCAAAAATGGCGCTGCGCGGTCGGCGAGATCGACATTGTTGCGCAACGGGACGGTGTGCTGGCGTTTGTGGAGGTACGCACGCGCCGGGGCATCGATCCGGGAATGGCTGCCGGATCGATCACCGGCGCTAAACGTGCGCGTTTGATTACACTTGCCTGCCTGTTTCTGGCAGCCCACGACCTTCCGGCAGATACGCCATGGCGCATCGATGTTGTGGCGATTGCCGCTAGGTCGCAGGGGCAGGTGGCTGCGATCGACCACATTCTTGCAGCTGTCGAAGAAACGTGAACTGTCGTCGCCCGATCCGTAGTGAGGCTGAGCTGGAAATGATTCAAGGGTATCGTATGGCATTCATTCACCCAACCGCAGATGTGTCGCCGCAAGCTGAGATTGGCGAGGGAACGCGCGTCTGGCATGGCGCGCAGATCCGTGAACGCGCTAGATTGGGCAAAGGATGCATAGTCGGCAAGAATGTCTATATTGATTTCGAGGTGGTCATCGGTGACCACGTCAAAATTCAGAACAACTCCTCGCTCTACCACGGTCTCACCGTTGAAGATGGGGTTTTTATCGGTCCCCATGTTGTGATCACCAATGATCGCATCCCGCGCGCTATCAATCCCGATGGGTCGCTCAAAGGCGCCGCAGATTGGGTAGTGGGGCGAACGCTCATCCGGCGTGGCGCCTCGATCGGAGCAGGGGCGATCATCGTCACCGGAGTGACTATCGGAGAGTGGGCATTGTGCGGCGCTGGCGCCGTTGTGACGCGCGATGTACCTGCCCATGCCATCGTCGTCGGCAACCCGGCGCGTGTGATAGGATATATAAGCGCAGGCGGTGTTCGCTGCGCTACGCAGGAAGAAGCCATTGAACGCACGGCGCAGGAGCAATGAACGCTAAGGTTCGCCAATGGCAGCCGTGCGAGGGAAAGGGAGATTCACGTGGAACATAAACGAGTCAGTGATGTGATGCACTACGGCGTCATTTCATGTCGGGTCGAAACGCCGGTTGAGGAAGCCATCGAACTAATGCAGAAGCATCGTATCCATGCGCTGGTCGTGGTCGATGGTCCTGGCTACCTGGCTGGCATCGTGTCACAGACCGACCTGCTGCGTGCGTGGAAGGAGGGGTCATCGTTTGAAAACGTGATGCGCGGTCCAGTCGGTGAGATTATGACCCGGAGCGTGATCACCTGTATGCCGGAAATGGAACTTGAGCGTGCTATTCAGTTGCTCAACCGCAACCACATCCACCGGCTTGTGGTGGTCGAAGAGCGTAATGACGGGCGCTTCTGGCCTGTCGGCATTCTGTCGATGACCGACATTGTGCGGGCGCTTGAGACCAAGCAGGTTCCGTAGCGACAACTGGACACGAAAAGAGAGACGTTGCACTGCAACGTCTCTCCCTCCCTCTGCCGATCGTGCCTCTAACCAACCAGCAACGCCAGCGGCTGTTCGAGCAATCGTTTGACTTCGTTGAGAAACCGGGCAACTTCGGCGCCATCAGTGACCCGGTGATCCGCCGAGAGGGTCAGTATCATCAGGTGTTTTGCCACTACTTCGTCGCTGTCGTCCTTGAACGCCGGTGTGCGTCGAATGGCGCCGACTGCCAGACTCGCTGCCTGTGGCGGGGTGATAATCGAAGTGAATTCGGGAATGCCATACATTCCCAAATTGCTGACCGTAAATGTGCCACCCTGGAGCAGATCGGGGGTGATCTTCCCCTCGCGCGCCAGCGCGACGAGACGTTTAGTTTCACGCGCAATTGATCCGAGCGACCGATCCTGGCAATTGACGACGACTGGCGCCATCAGTCCGCTCTCCAGTGCCACCGCAATAGCGATGTTCACGGTCGGATGCAAGGTGATCCCCTCGTCGCTGTAGGATGCGTTCAGGTTCGGGAACGCGAGGAGTGCGATGGCGCATGCCTTGACTACCATATCGTTGACCGAGATCTGATCCTCTCTAGGGCGTCCAGCATTCGCCTGGGCGCGCAGGGTAAGCGCTGCTCCCATATCAACCTCGATCGAGACAAAAATGTGAGGGAACTGCTGCCAGCTCTGGATCATCCGGCGCGAAATTGTTTTACGCATGTTGCTCAACGGCACAACAGTGCTGGCTGCAGGTTGTGCCACACCGACCGGCGCGGGGACAGGTGGAGGTACGCTAACTGCTACAGGGGCAGGCGAGGGTGCGCTAACCGGCGTAGGGGCAGGCGAGGGTGCACTGACCGCTGCAGAGGTAGGCGGGGGTGCGCTAACCGGCGTGGGGGCAGGCGGAGGTGCGCTGACCGGCGTGGAGGCGGGTGCACCGCCGCGAGCACTCAGGTACGCCTCGATATCTTCCTTTACGATTCGCCCTGCGGGACCACTGCCGCGCACCTGCCGGAGGTCAATGCCGTATTCACGCGCCAGCCGACGCGCCAGCGGCGATGCACGAATGTCGCCAACGTCGGCTGGAGGTGCCGGTGTTTCAGGAAGCGACGCAGGCAAAGGCGACGCTTCTGCAGAGGTAGAAACGGTTGGCGCAGCCGCGACCGGCGCGGGCGCCTGTGAACCATTCCCGCCGTTGAGTCGGGCGATAACCGCATTGACCGGTGCGGATTGCCCTTCCTGAACGACAATCTCTGTCAGAACGCCGGACTCGAACGCCTCGATTTCGATCGTCACCTTATCAGTTTCGATTTCGGCGATCGGTTCGCCGCGGCGTACTATGTCACCCGGCTTTTTCAGCCAGCGAACAATAGTGCCCTCCTGCATATCAAAGCCCATCTTGGGCATAGTAATGTCAGGCATATGCTTCTCCACTACGACAGCGTCTTGCGGATCGCATGCACGATCCGATCAACGGTCACCACAGTCTGCAACTCCAGATTCTTCGAGTAGGGCATGGGCACTTCGCGGAAGTTGACTCGCGCAATTGGTGCGTCGAGATAATCGAAGCCATATTCATACAGGCGCGCTGCAATTTCCGCACTCGTGCCGAACGATTGCCAGTCTTCGGTTACAACGACAGCACGGTTGGTCTTCTTGAAACTTTCGATCGCCACACTCATATCGAGCGGACGCAGTGTGCGCAAATCAACGATTTCGACCTCGATACCATCGCGGGCGAGAATGTCGGCCGCCTGCTGCGAGAGGTGCACCATGCGCGAATAGGTGACGACGGTAATATCGCGCCCTTCACGCGCCAGACGCGCTTTGCCCAGTGGAACCGTATAACTCTCCTCCGGCACCTCACCTTTGACAGTGTACATCAACGTATGTTCGATGAACACCACCGGATCAGGGTCCTCGATCGCCGCTTTCAGCATTCCCTTCATATCGTAGGGCGTTGCTGGCGCAACGACCTTGAGACCCGGCATATGGGCAAAATAGACATCGAACGACTGTGAGTGGGTAGCGGAAAGTTGCGTCCAGCCATTGGTGGTGCGCAGCACCATCGGCACCGTTATCTGACCGCCGAACATGCTGTAGATCTTGGCAGCGTGGTTGAAGAGCATATCGAACGCTAGCAGCGAAAAGTTCACCGACATAATTTCGGCGATCGGGCGCATACCAACCATTGCCGCGCCAATGGCGATGCCGACAATGCCGGATTCGGCGATCGGGGTGTCACGGACGCGCTCTGGTCCATACTGTTCGAGAAATCCGGCGGTGACGCCATACGTGCTACCGTAATGCCCAATATCCTCACCAATGATAAAGACGCGCTCGTCCTGCATTGCATCGTGCAATGCCTGGCGCAGCGCCTCGCGGACAGTTATGACCGGCATAGTTACTCTCCATGAATGGGTGGGTCAACTGCAATCGGTGCGGCATACACGCCAGCCTGTGTAATCCATTCGTGCCCTGGCTCCGGACTCTCGTCGGCGAAGCGTACCGCCGCTTCGACCTGATCGTCGACCATCCGGTCAATATCACGGATCTGTTGTTCGGTGGCAATGCCCTCGTTGAGCAACAGCGTGCGGTATCGCGTGATCGGATCGTTCCGCCGGTGGCGTTCGACATCCTCTTTGGTTCGATACTTTTGCGTATCCTGCGCCGAATGACCGCGAAAGCGGTAGGTCATTGCCTCGAGCAACACTGGCCCCTTGCCTGAGCGTGCATGCTCAACTGCGCGCAGGGATGCTTCGCGCATTGCCAGCACATCGTTGCCGTCCACCCGTTCTGACTTCATATCAAAGGCGCATGCTTTGCGGTAGATCTCGGTGACCGACGAATGGACTTCCAGCGGCGTCCCCATGGCGTAGAGATTGTTCTCGCAGACGAAGACGACTGGCAATTTCCAGAGTTGTGCGAAATTGAGCGACTCGTAGAACTCGCCGCTATTGGTAGCGCCGTCGCCAAAAAACACCATCACGACCGAGTCTTTACGCTGCATTTTCATTCCCAGCGCTGCGCCGGTCGCCAGGGGCAGGTGGCTGCCCACGATCGCATACCCGCCCCAGAAGTTCTTGCTGGCATCGGCAAAGTGCATTGAGCCGCCCAACCCTTTCGAGCAACCAGTCACCTTGCCGAACAGTTCCGCCATCAGTGCGTTAATATCGAGGCCACGCGCAATTGCATGACCGTGATCGCGATAATGGGTAAAAATATGATCATCGGGTCGCAGGGCGGCAATTGCACCAACAGCGGTCGCCTCTTCGCCAATATACAGGTGAAGGAACCCGCCAATTTTCGCCCTGGTATACATCTCCTGGCACTTCTCTTCGAAGCGACGAATCAGCACCATCTGACGGTAATAGTCGATCAGCGTTGCGGCATCGAGCCCGGAGTCGTTCAAGAGGGTGCTGGTAGAGTTTCGTCCATGTTCATCAATCTGTGTCATAAAGCTCTCTTCCCTTTCATTTATGCGCCAGATGCAGGGCGCATATCAAGTGATCCAATCGCCAGACGCCCGCGCTACGGGCGCACGCGTCTCCTTTGCAATGGCGCTTCCACGTGACTCAATGCGCTATTGCGCAGCACAAACAACTTTCGCAATGTGAATCATGGATTCATCAGAAGAAGCGACAACGCGGCGGAGACGCGCTTTCGCTTGCAGTAACCGCCAGATACAGCGGAACATTCATTCTAAAACTACTTGCGTCGGCTGACGACCGGCGCCGCATGTTCCATAAACAGCGCCTCACCCTGGATGACCCGTACCAGTTCTGCCAGCGTCAGGCGCGAAGGTGAGCGAGGCGGCGCCTTAGGCGTGCCACAGAGCAGCATCCGTTTTCCCGGATGCAGATACCAGTCGGCATCACGATCAATGATTCGAAGGTCGTGGTAAACTGGCGATAGATCAACATTTGATCGTGATCGGGCAGCAATGCCCATCCATCCCTGTTCATTCCGATATGCATACAGCACTGCACCATGGCGATATGCTAGTTTACTCGATCCGCCATCATCGCCATCAAGTGCAATCCCCAACCCCCACGGCGTTTCGAACTCGACGCGCCGCGCAAATGCCTTCTCAAGGCGGATCTGGCGCTGCTCGTGCTCATACCATGCATCCAGATTGGGGAACATGGCGTATGCCACGTGGTGAGGGCGATTAGGGAACAGCAAGTTGTAACCGGAGACCAGGGCATTGACGTTGAAGAACCCCTGTGAACCGCGTGGAGTGGATGCATGGTCGATCTGATTGACCTGCTCGACTAACCGGGCGAGCGCCTCATCGTCGGGAGCGACGCTGCGTCGTACTAGTTCAGCAGCACACAATCCTTGCGCATCGGGTCGATGATGGTCGAACCGTCCACCGCCAGTATCGACATGGATGATACGAGGGTCCTCGTCGGGCGGGCGATTGTGGAGGGTCTGGCCGGCAGGTACGAATTCAAGCGCAGCGTTGCTTGCGCCGCCAAACCGCACCAGAATCCAGATTGCCGTCAGACAATCGAGATCCGGAGCGAGATGCCCCACGATGGTGGTCAACTGCTCCACGGCAACGAAACTCGCTTTCCAGACCTGGCGGGTATACGTTCTGCGTGCATGATACCATGCAGCAAGCGTATCGATCCAAACAACAAGTATAGCAAAAAAGCTGTTTTCAGGCAACGCCAAACTGACCTGGGGTGTGTCCCAATTTTGTCGGTGGAGTAAAATAGGCGTGACAGGAGGTGAAACATATTTTGACAGAGATCGAACGTTCCTCCCAGGAGTTGCTCCGGTGGGCCGAGGAGCATCCGAAATGCACTCTCAAGGAATTGGAAGAGGAGATTCAGAAGTGCAAGACCTGTGCAAGAGAACAGTTGCTGGAAGCAGCTGTGGCGCAGGTATTGCGGACAGCGCAAGCGAGGTGTTCGTATCGGGAAGCAGAGGAGGCCCGGCAGCGTTTGGCAGGGCAATCGGCGCCGCGGAGTGTGATTCATGGGCTGACGGAGAAGTATGGGGAGCGATTGGTGAAGCAGCCGCGGGAAGAAGCGGAACAGCTGTGGACAACAAGAGGGAGCGCTCCCTGCTCCGGGGAAGGGCAAAAGCAGGTGGGAGGCATCAGCCTGGATAGGGTCATGGTATGGGTGAATCGTGAAGTGAAAGCGGGGAGCTGCTTTGACTTTGGGGCAGGGAAGGACGGGAATGTCGAGGCCAGGAACTTTGGGTATTAGGCGGAACGCGGGGATGTGGATGTATTTCGGAAGACGATATGGGGTATGCCTCTCATCGGGGATGGGGGCTGGAAGGAAAAGCAGCGGTGATAGCCGACGGGGCTGCCTGGATAGATGGATTTGCTGAGATGTACTGTCCAAAACGCATGCGCGGCGTGGATTGGTATCGTGCGGTGGAGCATTTGTGGGCCCTAGGACGGGAAGCGTTTAGAGAAGCGGCAAGCCAATGGGTGGAACAGGTGAAACAGAAGTTGTGGGAAGGGGAGGTTGAGCAAGTCATCCAGGCGTGCGAGGAGGTGTTGAAGACAAAGTCAGGGTGGAGCGCAAGGGTGGTTCGGACGGCAGAGTAGTTTCGGGAACGTCGAGCCCAGATGGATTATCCAGTTTTTCGGCGAGCGGGGGATCCAATTGGAAGCGGAACGGTAGAGAAGGCTTGGAAGGGGATTGGCTGGCGATGGAAGGGGCGTGGGCAGCGCTGGAAATGGAAAGGATTTGGAGCAATGCTAGCCTTGCACAGGGCTGGGATGGGCGGAAAACGGGAATGGGAGCAGGCCTGCGAACAGATTGGACTGGACACCTGACTCATTCTCGACGAACTTGGGACACACCCCTGACCTTGGGGTGTGACGTAAGATCTTGCAACCTAAGCGGCGCCGACCAGTTCGCGCTGGCGGCGCACGCTCTACGGGCGGCGCCAGGGATGCACTGGCTCGGCATCCGGAGCGGCTGGCGGCGTTGGCGCCAGCGGCGGGACCGGCTCCTGCGGCACTGTCACGGGTGGCGGCGCGGCTGGCGCTGGCGCTGCCTGGTGTTTCGCCCGCTGGCGCTGGCGCTTCACCCACACTGCGCGGTGGTATTCTCGCTCAATCACGGTCCGCATTCATCCCAGCGGTCGTTGCACACCGCATTCCGCAGCGCCAGCAGCGGGTTCACGTTCACGTCGGCCCAATGCATGCCTTCCCCTTTCAACCGGTCTTCCACGACCAGCTTATGCGCACTTTCCACCATGCCACTGCCAATCGGCCAGCCCTCTGCCCGAAAGCGCGGATACTGCATCTCCGCCACACGCGCCTCCAGGTAGCTCAGATGGATAACTAACTCTGGTTTGTGGGCTGGGCGGCAATGGTGGCCCGTAAGGCGGGCAGGAGCACCGCTGGGCCAACATATTTGCGCACCTGGCACCAGGCCATGGGGTCCTCAGGAGGCAGCGTCACGCCCGCCACTGCCAGGGTCGCCGCTGGCAGTCGCACGTTCACCTCGGTGGCGCGCGCGACAATCGGGGTCACGTGTGCCGCAGCGTGCGGGAGATCGAGAATCCGCACGGTGTCAGGATACGGATCGTCGACAAATGTCTGGCACCAGTCTGCACCGTCGACCACAACCCCAACCCGGCGGGCGCCTGCGATGCCGCGCCAATGCAGTTCAAGCGTCGCCAGGTCGCTAAAGGTGCTGCTATCGACGCGCCGTGAGAAGTGGGACCGCCGGGCCGTGCGTACGACTGGCCCGGCGGCGGTCGGCGTGGCTGGCTGCACCTCGCCAACCGCCAGGGTGCGCACCTCGGTCCATTGCCCGTGGACCAGCGGGATCATGGTGCCGTCCACCCTGGAGAGGAGCGTGTCAGAGGTGCACAGGGGGTCGGGATGCTCGCGCAGGATGCGGGCGGCTTCGGCCGTCTCGTGGGCCACGCGCATGGCGCCCGCCGCTTCGGTGTGGCGTCGCGCTGTATCGGGATGGACGTGGGCGCCGGTCAACCAGGCGAACTCCTGGGCTGGCTTTGGCAAAGGAGGGGATGTGCGTCGTCAGCCGGACGAGGCTTTCCTGGAGCCGCGGCGTGAGATTGCCTGGCAGGAGCGCAAGTTCGTCATCGAGGGGGAAAAAGCCCGGCGCCACAGGCCGGATACGTGCCATAGCGGCGTTCCAGCTGCAGCTCCTAGCTGCCGTGCGTTTGGAACGTGCACGTGCCGGTTCCGCGCAGCTGCGAGGGCTAGCCACAGTCCGGACAGGGGGGATGCTGAACGTTTGGCGTCGCACTCCAATCGGCGGCAGCACTTGCCAGGGCCATATCTTCCAGCACCGTGTGCGAACCCGCGCCCAGCGCGCATCAAGTTCGTCCTCCATCGCACGCAGGGTCGCTTTGGGATGCTGGGCGCGCCACTCGCGCATCCCGCTCGTGATCGCTTCGGTGATGCGATGCCAGGCCTGTTCGTTGATTGTGCTGCGCATACTGGGACCTCCAGTGCAGAGCGAAAACTGCCCCCATTGGACCACTGACTGCAAGATCTTACGTCACACCCCACCGGTTAGGGAGGCGCTTCCGCGCTCGGACAGTGCAGCAACCGCTCCCGTTCCTGAGGCTGTCCTTTCTGTTAGAAGTAGTGGTCCAGCCCAAGCAGCCCTGGCGACCACCTCCAGACCATCCATGGCGCAATACCCGGCCCATACCCCAAGCCGGAGTCGTTCTCGCCCTCCTATGGACACAAAAGTCGACGGACACCCCTAACTCGCTTCCGGCAGGCGATTGCGTACCGTTACGCTTGCGTTTTGCATATGAACGCCGTATAATACCACAAAGTCCCGCGCATCTATTCGCCCTCTGGCGCATATATCCTCTTGCCGCCGGGATAAGGAAAGGGCATGGAACAGCAAGAACAGGCTGCAACAAACCGCCATACGACGAATACTGCTCAGTCGCTCGGTGACGCCGACCACGCCAACGGTCAGGGTGCCGATCAACGGAGCGACCGGGAACTGATGGAACAGTTCCTCGCTAACCCTGCTCACGACTATCGCAATCTTCAGTACGGCGACACGGTTGATGGCATTATTATGCGGGTCAGCCGTGATGAGATTCTGGTCGATATTGGTGCCAAAGCCGAGGGTGTGGTGCCGGCGAAGGAGATGCAATCGCTCTCCGAAGAAGATCGTGCGGCGCTGAAACCCGGCGATTCACTGTTGGTTTTTGTGGTTCAATCGGAGGACAAGGAAGGTCGAGCAACCCTGTCGATAGACCGGGCGCGCCAGGAAAAGAGCTGGCGGCGGTTGCAGCAGTGCTATGAGACCGGTGAAGTCATCGAAGCCAGGGTTGTCAACTATAATAAGGGCGGCTTGCTGGTCAATCTCGACGGGGTACGTGGCTTCGTGCCCTCATCGCAGGTCAGCAGCATCAGTCGTATTTCTGATACCCAGAAGCAGTCGGAGATGGCGCGGATGGTTGGTCAGACGCTGATGCTGAAGGTGATCGAGATCAATCGGAACCGTAACCGATTGATCCTTTCCGAACGACAGGCGGCGATGGATATGCGCGAAGGGCGTAAGGGCGAGTTGCTATCGGCGCTGAAGGAAGGCGATGTCCGCGAAGGGGTTGTGACATCCGTCTGCGACTTCGGCGCGTTTGTTGATATAGGTGGCGCTGATGGTCTGGTGCATCTTTCCGAGATTTCCTGGAGCCGGATCAAGCATCCAAGCGAGGTGCTGAAACCAGGTGACAAGGTGCAAGTCTACGTTCTCAGCATCGATAACGAACGTAAGCGTATCGCGCTCTCGCTAAAGCGCACCCAACACGAGCCGTGGGCGACTGTCGGTGAACGCTACCAGATTGGCCAGATGGTCGAAGGAGTGGTGACACAGCTGGCGCCGTTTGGAGCGTTTGTGCGGATCGAAGATGGCATCGAAGGACTGATCCACGTCTCTGAAATGGGTGATGGGCGTGTCCAGCATCCGCGCGATGTGCTGCAGGAAGGGGACGTCGTCCAGGCGCGTATCATTCGGATCGATCCGGCACGAAAACGCATCGGTCTAAGTATGCGCCCGCCATCTGACGATACAGAGGTCGCCGCCGGGGAGTGAGCTTGCCGCATGCTTGGTGCGCAGCGAAGAGACGGTTCCAGGTTTCTGATTGTATTCCACAGTGCCAGGGAGAACAGCCATGTCCGATCGGGCGTTCGATAAGTTTACAAAACGCGCGAAACAGGTGCTGCAAATCGCGACTGAAGAGGCGCGTGCGTTCAATCACCCATATATTGGTACCGAGCACCTTCTGCTCGGTCTGATTCGTGAGGGTGAAGGCGTTGCAGCACGTGTGCTGGACGAGTTGGGAGTCAAACTCGTACAGGCGCGCCATGCTGTTGAGTTCATCGTTGGTCATGGCGATGGTCCGCCGCGACACGACCTGGAACTCACTGCACGTGCTAAGAAAGTGATTGCATATGCGGTCGAGGAAGCCAAGCGGCTGAACCACCACTACATCGGTACCGAACACCTGTTGCTCGGACTGGTGCGCAACGGTGAGGGTGTGGCCACTGGTGTGCTCGACATTCTTGGTGTATCACTCGAACAGGTGCGCACAAATGTGATGCGCGTGCTGCGTCAGGGCGCTGGTGCGGGTCTTGAACGCCCCGGCACAGTCTCATCAGGTTCATCGCAATCATCGCAACGCCAGAGTAAGACACCCTACCTCGATGCACTGGGCACCGATCTAACAGAGATGGCGGAAGCTGGGCGTCTTGACCCAGTCATCGGTCGTCAGCACGAGATTGAGCGGGTCATTCAAATTCTCAGCCGTCGCACGAAGAATAATCCAGCACTCATTGGCGAGCCAGGCGTTGGAAAGACAGCGATTGTCGAGGGCCTGGCACAGCGGATCGTGGCTGGAGACGTGCCGGACAGCATCAAAGGGAAACGGGTCGTGACGCTTGACATGGGTGCACTCGTCGCTGGCACGAAGTATCGCGGTCAGTTCGAGGAACGGTTGAAGCGGGTTGTTGATGAGATCAAGGAAACTCGCTGCATCCTGTTCATCGATGAGTTCCATACGATCATCGGTGCAGGTGGCGCGGAAGGCACGCTTGACGCTGCGAATATTCTGAAGCCAGCGTTGTCGCGCGGTGAGTTGCAGACGATCGGCGCTACAACGCTCGACGAGTATCGCAAGTATATTGAGCGCGACGCAGCCCTTGAGCGGCGCTTCCAGCCCGTGATGGTCGAACAGCCGACTGAAGAAGAAACCATCGAAATCCTGCGTGGCATTAAGAGTCGCTATGAGGATTTCCATCAGTTGCAGATTTCCGATGAGGCGATCAAGGCGGCAGCGCACCTTTCAGCACGCTACGTGCCCGATCGCTTCCTGCCAGATAAGGCGATTGACCTGATCGATGAGGCCGCGGCACGCGTGCGCATGACGCGCTCGGCGACTCCCCCCTCGCTGCGTGATGCGCTGCGCGGTCTGGAGGCGATCCGAAAGGAGCGTGAAGCGGCAATCGAGGATCAGCAGTTCGAACTTGCTGCAGATCTCCGCGAGCGAGAAGAGCGCATGCTTGCACGTATCCAGAAGATCGAAGCCGAACTGGGTATTGGCAGCGATGCGCACCTGATGGAGCGCCCGTATGTCACCGAGGACGATATTGCCGAAGTTGTTGGCATGTGGACTGGTATCCCGGTCAAGCGCCTGAAGGGTGACGAAACTAAGCGCCTGCTCCAGATGGAGGAGTACCTGCACAGTCGCGTCATTGGTCAGCATGAAGCAATTGTGACAATCTCCAAGTCTGTGCGTCGCGCCCGCGCTGGTCTGAAAGATCCCAAACGACCGATCGGCTCATTTATCTTCCTCGGTCCTACCGGCGTCGGCAAGACCGAGCTGGCAAAGGCGCTGGCGGAGTTCATGTTCGGCTCCGAAGAGCACCTGATCAAGATCGATATGTCCGAGTTCCAGGAGCGCCACACCACGTCGCGTCTGGTCGGGTCGCCGCCGGGGTACGTGGGGTACGGCGAGGGTGGCCAGTTGACCGATGCTGTACGCCGTAGACCGTACTCAGTAGTGTTGTTCGATGAGATCGAGAAAGCGCATCCCGATGCGTTCAATCTGCTTCTCCAGGTGCTGGAAGACGGGTACCTGACCGATGGCAAGGGGCGGCGGGTCGATTTCCGCAATACGATCATCATCATGACTTCGAACGTTGGCACCGAGCACATCCGACGTGCGTCGCGCATTGGATTCTCCAATTACAGCGGCAGCAACGAGCTGGACAACGAGGATATTCGCAAGAAGGTGGACGACGCGCTCAAGCAGTTGTTCCGCCCCGAGTTTCTCAACCGCATCGATGCGACAATCATCTTCCATCCGCTGACCAACGATGAGATCCGGCAGATTACGCGGTTGATGCTCAAGCGGGTGCAGGATCAACTCAAGGATCACAATCTGACGCTCGAAGTTACCGACGAAGCCTGCGATCTGCTGGCAAAGCGCGGCTACGACCCAGCATACGGTGCCCGCCCGTTGCGCCGCATCATTACCAACCTGATCGAAGACCCGCTCTCGGAAGGGGTGCTGGAAGGTCGCTTCCGCCCCGGAGATCGGGTGCTGGTCGATGTGGCGACCCTCGACAACGGCGAACAGTATCTCCGCCTGCGTCCGGCGCGTGAGGTGGAGGAGACAGTAGAAACGGAGACGGTTGAAGTCTCCAGTTGATCGACGGGTAGAAATGAATCCCTGGAGCCGAAGTGGTCGATGCAACCACTTCGGCTCTAGTTTTTAATATGCTGTGGCGGAACTGCTGCTGACGGATGCACCCTAAACTGGTCTGGCAGCGAATGTATGGCGCACACGCTTTTAACTTTCGACGAGACTCTCCTCGCTTTCCTCCTTCGGTTCCGGCTCGACGTACCGGCCATAGAGGATAGTGAGTTCGCGTAGACGCGAGATAATCGCTGGTGTTAACTGGTGCAGCCCAAAGCGCCACGTCCAGTTTCCTACAGGTCTTCCGGGCATATTCATCCGCGCCTCGCTTCCCAGTGACAGGACATCCTGCAGGGGGATGATGGCAGTATCTGCTACGGATGACAGTGCAGCGCGGATGAAATCCCACGCAATGTCTTCGCCGCTGCGCCCCAGGTAGAGCTGAACGTGGCGACGTTCCTGCTCCGAAGCGGTGCGCCACCAGCCAAGCGTCGTGTCGTTATCATGCGTGCCGGTGTAGACTACGCAGCGTTGAATGTGGTTGTGCGGCAGGTAGGGTTGATCGGCTTTGCCGCCAAAGGCGAACTGCAACACACGCATGCCGGGGAAGCCGAACTGATCGCGCAGCGCTTCGACATCGGGCGTAATGATCCCCAGGTCTTCCACCACAATCGGCAACGTGCCAAGCGCCCGTTCGACTGCCTTGAAGAAGTCGGCGCCGGGTCCTGGCACCCAGCGACCATTGACAGCTGTCTCCTCACCGGCAGGTACCTCCCAGTAGGCAGCGAAGCCTCGGAAATGATCGAGACGCACAATATCGACTAGTGTAAGTATGGTGCGGAACCGTTCGATCCACCAGTCGTAGCCGCGTTCTTTCAGCACGTCCCAGCGATACAGGGGATTTCCCCACAACTGACCAGTTGCGCTGAAGTAATCGGGCGGTACACCGGCTACAACCGTTGGTCGCCCCTCATCGTCGAGGAAAAACAACTCAGGATGGGCCCAGACATCGGCGCTGTCGTAGGCGACGAAGATAGGAATGTCTCCCATGATCTGGATTCCCAGATCGTTGACATACTTTTTCAGCGCAAGCCATTGGTCGAAAAAGAGAAACTGGATGAAACGCTGATAGGCGATTTCGTCGGCATATGCGCGACGCGCGGCATCGAGCGCCGCTGGATCACGTCTGCGCAGGTCCGGTTCCCACTCAGACCACGGACTGCCACCGTTGACGCTCTTCAATGCAGCAAAGAGAGCATAGTCGTCGAGCCAGGATGCCTGCGCTGCACAGAATGCCTCGAAATCGGCGCGCAGATGGTCGGCGTATCCTTCGCGGAATCGCGCGAATGCGCGACGCAGGATCCGGTGCTTGAACGGAATAACTGCGCCATAGTTCACCGCTGTATCCGGCAGAATCGGTGCATCAGCCAGGTCCGACGGCGTGAGTAACATCTCTTCAAGCAGGATGTCGAAGTTGATTAGCAGGGGATTGCCAGCAAACGCGGAGAAACTCTGGTACGGCGAGTCGCCGTAGCCGGTCGGACCCAGTGGCATAACCTGCCAGATACGCTGACCTGCGGCGGCAAGAAGATCTGCAAAGTCGTATGCTCCATCACCCAGGTCGCCGATACCCCACCGTGACGGAAGCGACGTTGGATGGAGCAGAATACCGCTGGCTCGTTGGCGGTTCATAGGCATCCTCACACACAGCACGGCTTTCTCCCCTAGTATACCGAAACCCTGTACAGGACAGTTCTGGTCATAACTGGGGCAGGTTGTTCCGACAGGCTCCCGCGTTCCATCTCCCGTTTCAGGTGTCGGGATGCCCTGCTATTCCCTTCTCCCTTGAGAAGAGAAGGTTTCTGGTCAATCTCTACGTTGCATCTTCCGCTGCACGCACAGGGATATGTCTCGCCAAAGCGCTTGCAGGTAATCTGCGCTCGCTCTTCCGCTGCACACATATGCTACCTCTTATGAACCTCATTTGTGAAACAATAGGGAACAATTGCAGGACGGCGAACGTCTTACCGATGAAAAGGTACGTTCATTCGTGGGATCGTCGATGGAGGAAACGGTCACACGGTGAAAGGAGAACAATCAAATGCGTGGATTCTTGCGTCTTTTGTGGTCGGCGGCGCTGATCGTCGCGCTGGTGGCAGCTCTGCCGCCCTTCACTGCCCCGCGTGCAGCGCAATCTGCCGATGATCCAACACCAGTCGCCACACCGGGCGATATGCCCGTATTTCTTCAAGAAGACCTTGGACCGGCAACCCGCGATATCGGTGACGACGTTGATGCGGTCATCCAGGCAGCACTCGTTGCGTATCTCCAGCGCACTAGCGATCTCCTGGTGCTTGCTGCACCGGACGCGCTGGCAGTGAGCGCGATTCCGTCTCCAATACCGCCGGTTTATCTGCCGTTGATTATGAGCCTGCCGATGCAGGTGGTTCTTCCGCCACAACCAACGCCTGTTCCGCCACCGCCAGGCGCGGATGTGACGGCAGTCACCTGGCCCGAGCCAAGTATTCGTGTAGGGCGCGGCATGACGCTGACCTACGAAATCCGCGTTTACAACGATGACAAGGGCGACGCCAGCAGCACAACCGTTGTTTTCCCGTACAACCGCAACCACATTCTGCCAGTTGCCAGCCGATTCGACCGTAGCGCAGGCGACTGGGTGAGCGAACTGACGCCAACCCAACTGACGATCACCTTTGGTCGTCTTGGCGGAGGCAAGATGCGCAGTGGTTTCGTTGATTTCAAGGTCAACGACCGGCTGACAGACACAACCGTCATCGATGTGCGTTCCTCTTTCCGCTGGTCTGACGAGAATCGCGGCGGAAACGGACGCGGCAACTGGTCGCCAGTGCTGGTCGGCAGCGGCAACGACACCGCCCCCTTTGTATGGTTGATCGTCGAGCCGGTGCGGGGATCGGCAAACGAAACGCGCACCTTTTTCAGCGACCGCTTTGTACCGGGTGAAAAAGTCGTGACGTGGCTCAACACACTACGCGGCGTCAAACCGCTTGATGTGGCATCAGCTGCCGATCCTTCAGGGCGGGTATGGCTGTCGTATCGCCCATACGACCTGACTCCGGGGACCTATCAGATCGTGGCGCATGGCACACGTAGCCGTCTGACCGGTGTGGCGTCGTTTGTTGTCAGGTAGACAGGATGAGGGCATAGAGCAGCATCAGGAAGAGAGCCGCTCCTCGAGCGGATCGAGCGCAGCATTCCAGAGCTTCATACGCTCAGCGTCACCGCCAGCGTCGGGGTGATGAAGCCGCGCCATTGCCTTACGGATGGCGCTGATCTCGGCTGCGGTGAGCGAAAAGGGAAAGACACCCATCCCGCACTCCGCCTGCTTGCGCATTGCACTCTCGGCGCGTGCCTTCCACATATCGCGTTCACGCTCCAAAACCGCATTCTCGCGCGTGATCTCGACCAGGTTGGCAACTGTTTTATTGTATGCACGCACGATCTCGGCATGGCGGTCCTGTTCCTTGCTGAGCTGGCGCAACAGTGTGCGGATCGTCAGATGCGCCTGCTTCAACTCATTCAACAGCCATGCCGGATCGATCGAGGCAGGATCGATATCTCGCCATTGGTTGTCGTGGTGAGCCACTCCGGTTCCCTTATACTGGAACAGACCTGTACGCATGTAGTATAGCGACATGATCCACAGCTCGTCAAACGCTTACGGACCGTCATACTGGCGCAACTCACGAACCTTAAGCGCCGTCCCGATCACCATGACGATACACGCCGCACCGCCGATCGCCACTGCTGCAGGCGCACCGATGAGACTGGCGATGAATCCGATATTGGTTTCACCTAGTTGCGGACCAC
Source organism: Roseiflexus sp. (assembly GCA_017743475.1). Classification (GTDB taxonomy): domain Bacteria; phylum Chloroflexota; class Chloroflexia; order Chloroflexales; family Roseiflexaceae; genus Roseiflexus. The sequence goes on from JAGHYV010000061.1 coordinate 22,847, forward strand.
CGGCAAAAAAGATCATGGTGACCGCCACCATTCTTCCGCGCAACTCGTCGGGAGTTAGCAACTGACGGATCGTGCTACGGATCACCATGCTGACCGTATCCGCCGCGCCCATACCCGCCAGCGCCAGCAGTGTCAACGGCAGCCAGCGCGACACGCCGATGATAATGACGCATACGCTAAAGAGCAGCACTGCTGCCAGGAGCGTCATCCCCTGACTCGGGATGCGCACGCCGCTCAGCAGCGTGGCGGCGATCACCGCGCCAACCGATGGCGCTGCATGCATCCAGCCCAGTTCGGTTGGACCGATCCGCAGCACCTGATCGGCAAAGACCGGCAGCAATACACTGGTAGCGCCAAAGAACGTGGCAAAGAAATCGAGCAGCATTGTTGCTGCAATCAGGCGATGCGAAAAGACGAAGCGCAACCCTGCCAGCGCTGTTTGCAACGAGACCGGTTCAGCGCGCGTGGTGAGATTGCGTGTGCGCATGAGTAGCGCTGCGACAACCACCGCGAGAAAACTGGCAGCATCGATCCAGTACACCAGTGCAACTCCAGCCACTGCAATCAGGATGCCGGACAACGCTGGACCGATCACAGTCGCAAGTTGCCAGGCAACGATATTCAGGCTCAGGGCATTGGGCAGATGCTGCGGCGCCACGAGATTGGGAATGATCGCCTGACGCGCCGGCAACTCGAACGCGCCTGCCACCGATGCCAGCGCGACCATCGCGTAGATCAGCGCCGGTGGCGGGCACTCCATTTCAGCGGCGAACGCGAGCACAACTGAGCACCCAAGCGCTGCCAGCGAGGTCAGGATCAGCATGCTGCGTCGTTCGACACGATCTGCGACTATACCACTCACAAGCGCTGCGACAACCAGCGGAATGACGCGCGCCAGACCGATCAGACCGAGTGCAAGTTCAGGCTGAATGCTGCTGTCAACACGCGCCAGTCGATAGATCTGCCAGGCAATAGCCACGTTGCGCATCTGCGTGCCAGTGATCGATACGAGCTGACCAAGCCGGAGAAGCCGGAAGTCGCGATAGCGCAGCGCCGTGAAATGGGAGAGGTTCATCGAAGACGTGGATAGATTCATAGTGATGATGCACAACCTGTTGTCAACTTTGTTGTTCAGGTTGCACATCATACCACCAGTTCACGTATGATACAGTTTTGTGTATAATGTTAGGTTAAGATAAATAAATGATCTGCCACGAAAGGAACGGGAACATGTTGAATCAACCCCTGCACACATTGCAGCTTCGTCACAGGCACGCGTCAGGGGCGGAAGAATGGTCATGCCCGTACTGTGGTCGTCGCCTGCTGATTAATCTGTCGCCAGTGCGTCGCCGGACGGTTCTGGCGGAAGGTGACCCGACCGCGCTGCACATCGGCGGGGGTGGTCTACGGCAGACGATGCCCGCTCCATTCCGCATGGACGCCACCCCCAGGTTGCCGGTCGTCCACGATGAACCAGGACCCATCCCGGTCACCGACGCTTTGTTGCCCTGGATCCGCTGGATGGAACAGGCTGGCTTATAACATCCTCATCTATTGGGACCCCCGGACGTGAGTTCTTCGTGAGTTCGGTTACAACTCACAGTTGATTTCTGTTCCCTCTTTTCCAGCCCCTTCCAGAACCTGAGCAAAATCTGTGCATTGTCCCACTTTTTTCTGAGCTGGCGCCAGGCAAGCCGTGAGCAGCATTGGCTACACTTGGCCTGCTCGTGAACGATGCACGTGATTAAAGAAAGGAAAGGGGTACAACCTATGGCAGTCGCAACTGCAAAGCGGGAACTGGTGGCAGCAAAGAGCGCGGAGGTTGAGAAGGAGGAACTGGTAGTTGAAGAATTGCAGGCAGCGCTGTTGGAGCGCCTCGAAGCAGCGTATGAGGAGGCAAAGGCCAGCTGGCGCCCCGAAATCGCCGCTCCGACCAGGTGGTGGGACATTATGGCGATCGGTCCGTTCTCTGCACCGGTTGATCTTGGCTTCCCCAAGCCCAATCCGATTGTGCGGGTCGGTCAGCGGGTGGTGATCTTCAGCGTGTTGTTCCTCAACCCGTTTGGTCCGCCGCCGCCTTCGCCGATGCGGATCATCGGCGGCGCTCTGTTGCCCTACCGGATCATGTACGACACCACGAACGTCACGACGGTGAGTCACGATGCAACGCTGAGCGGAACAGTGAATGGCAATCTGGCGCCTGTGCCCTTCATCCTTAACGCCATTACGCTGACGCCGAACGCACCGGGATTGTATGAGGTCAACCTGCGCGCGCAGATCCTGACCGCGATGAACACTACCATGGTTCCATTCGCCGGGTATGCGTCGCGGGTCGACTCGATCCACGCCTCGATCTTCGGTCCGGACGGTCTCGTCATTCGCTTCGAGCAGCCGGTGCGCTTCGATGCGTATGTGTAGGGTGCAAGCGTAACGACGGTGTAATCGTAGAGACGTTGCAACGCAACGTCTCTACCTGTCTGATTGAAGGGGGCTTTTTATGGACGACCGCCTGCGCGCTGCGCGAGCGCGACTCATGGTGCGCCGACTGGCGCCGGCGTTTCTTTACAACCCCGCCTATCGTGTCAATATGGTCGATTTCGGCATTCCGATCCGCGCCGAAGCCGTCGATGAACGCCCGACAATCCGCTTTCACGTCCCGCGAAAACTGTCCCGCGCTCAACTCGAACGCGCTGGCATCGAAGCGGTGCCGCGACAGATCGGCGAATTTGTCACCGATGTGATTGAAGGCGCTTATGTGCTACACGTCTGGTCCTGGTGGCGTCCCTGGCAACCGCCTGTCGGCAGTCCGCGATCACGCTTTGCCACGATGCGCGGCGGGATCAGCGTTTCAGTCGCGCGCGACTTCAGCGCCGGTACGCTCGGCGGTCTGGTGCGGGATCGTACAACCGGCGATCTGATGATCTTGAGTAACTGGCATGTGCTGGCTGCCGAACGCTGGGTCGCCGCCGGGTTGCCGATCTGTCAGCCGGGACGACTCGATGGCGGTATGCCGTATGACGTTGTCGCTACCACCACACGACACGCCATGCGGCAGAATATCGATGCTGCGGTTGCGACCCTGACCGGCGATCGCCCGTTGATCAACGACCAGTTGAACATCGGACCGGTCACCGGCGTGGCGTTGCCGCGCCTAGGCATGCGTGTCACCAAATCTGGACGAACCACCGGCGTGACTGAAGGGATCATTACCGGAGTTGAAGGACAGGCACGGCTGTGGTATGGTTCTATGCAGCGCACCATTCAGCACGTCATGACCATCGTTCCTGCCCCTGGAAAGCGCGAAGTCAGCGCAGGGGGCGATTCGGGGTCGTGGTGGCTCGATGTCGAAACGCGCGCAGCAGTCGGGTTGCACTTTGCCGGCAGCGATGATCCGGAACAGGCGCTGGCGATTGAGATGGTCGCAGTTCTCGACGCGCTTGATGTTGAACTTGTGACTGAGCGACCGCCGGTGACCGATCGTCGGCGTCCTGAAGCAGTGGTGCGCGAAGCGTGGCGCACCGTTGAGCGCGAGATGGCGGAGACCCTGGCGCGATGAGTTCGCAATCGGCAGCCTGGTGGCGAAAGGCGCGGCGAGCGCGCGATCAACTGATCGCGCGTCTCGGTACGCATCCGGCGGTCACCAACATTGATATCGGTCTGCTCGATCCGCCGCAAGCCGGGGTAGTCGGCGTGCGTATCCACATCCGTGGCACACCGACCGATCTGGTCGTCCCGAAAGAGGTCGAGGGCATTCCGGTAGGCGTCGTGCGTGGCGATTATCATCCGCAGTGAACGAAGGAACGTTCTATGGCAGCGCATGAGAGACTGTCGTTCGACCACGATCCGCCCGATGGAGAAAGCGAGGTCGGCAGCGTCGATACTGGGTGGGAGGAGCGAGCGGCATTTCGCATCGCCATTGAGTCGCGTTCGGTGGAACAGGGGCGGCTCATCTGGCGCACCCGCGCCTACCACGAAGAGCACGACCAGGAAAGGGTCTGGACGGGGCTGCCAGACGAGGCGATCATCGAGTGGTTCCACGAGCGGTTGCGTCAATCGCTAGGCAGTCACGTTTCTGCGGACGTTGCTCCGGCGCTCCCTGAAGTCAGTGATGTTGCTGCTGAAGTTGCGCTCCCGCCCGCTGCGCCCCCGTCCGAGGCGGCGCTCCCGCCCGCTGCGCCCCCGTCCGAGGCGGCGCTCCCGTCCGAAGTAGTGCTCCCGTCCGCTGCTCCCCCGTCTGAGACGGCGCCCCCACTCGCTGCGCCACCACTGAAACCTGCTGCCGAACGATCTCCTCAGCAGGATGATCTCCAGCAGATCCCCGGCATTGGTCCTGCAATTGCGCGCCGCCTGCACGCCGCTGGCATCTCCACATTTGTGGAGTTAGCATCTTGCACGCCAGCGGAACTTGCGCGGTATACCGGACGATCGGCAGAGCAGATCATGCGGATGGGCTGGATCGAACATGCACGCAACCTGGCGTCGTCCAGCTATGCAGAATCGCAACCGACGCCCGAAACGAAGGAGGGTGAAGACGTGTTGTCCGAAGAGCCGTCGATCCTGTTTGCTGCCATCCTGCTCGACGAGGAAGGTGAGGTACAGGATGTGCATCTCACCACTGCTGGCGAAATCCCACCGGCATGGAACGACCAGCGTGTCGCGCGCTTCTTCTTGGAGACTGTCGCACCAGCGGACACGACGCCATCGGATGTTGTCCTGCACATCGACAACCCGCTGATCGAACTCATTCGGGCGCGATCTGGCAAGCGCAACGCATACCGGTTGAGCGCCAATGCCACGGTGCGCATCGAAGGAGTGGATACTGTCATAGCAGGTATCTCTGGTCATCTATTCCTGCTGGCATACAACCTCGATAGTCACGAAACCCACATTTTGAACACCGCCAGCATGCCACTTGCAGCAGGTGCAACTGAGACGCCATTCACCCTTGAGTCCGACCTGCCGGACGTTGGGCATTATCAACTTGTTCTGGCAGCACTCATCCCTGAGATGCGCATCCTGACCGCCGTATCAGGACCTCCACTGCGCGTCACGCCCTAGGGAAAGATCGAGCGCAACCTGGAAGCCGGGAAGTGGGGCTGATGAAGAATCTTAATGTTCATCAGCGCGAGGCAGTGGTCGCTTTACTCCCCTTCGACCTCCATCTGCACTCTCAAGGATCAGGTTTTTGGGAAAGATGCACGGTTGTCTGCCCGTGCGCTTGTGCCACTCGTCCCCCCGCCTCTCACGTGTAGAGTTTTTGGGAGAGATGCGCGATGTTCTGTATTCCTGTGCGCTGTTGCCTCTCATCCCCCCGCCCCCTTCTCCCATGAGGGGAGAAGGGAGAGTTTGAGCGTCCTGATGGCTGAAACGGGAGACGGCGCGCAGGGGCTTGCCAAAACATCCACCTCTGTGAGCATCCCCCTGCCCCCTTCTCCCACACGGGGAGAAGGGGGAGTTTGGGCGTCCTGAAGCCCAAAACGAGCGAAGGAGCGCCGGGACTTCCCAGAAACCTGCCCCTGTCTAGCCCGCCTGCGGAAGGGATACTCCTCTGCCTTGCGGGTCAGTGGCAGCTTCGGCAAGGCGATGCGGCCAGGCAGCGCCACGTACCACGAGGGCGCCGCGCGGTTGCGCCCCCAGCAATCCCCTGCCCTACGTGGCAAGGGCGGCTTCCCTGTTCTCTGTTTCCTGCCTTCTATCTCCTCTCTCTTCGTCTCAATCCCCTTCATTTTCATTGCGGGGCAGTGGTCGCTTCCGGGTCGAGCAGACCCTCGCCGACCCGGCCATGTGGTCGGGTTTCAATCCCCTTCATTGCGGGGCAGTGGTCGCTTCTAAGTTGGGTGCGATTCCTCGAATCTCGAGGAATCGCGTTTCAATCCCCTTCATTGCGGGGCAGTGGTCGCTTCTCGACGCGCTGGAACCGGCGCTGTCGGGGAGGAGGCGCGTTTCAATCCCCTTCATTGCGGGGCAGTGGTCGCTTC